>NZ_JBFAPH010000005.1:0-53833 GCF_040675635.1 Streptomyces sp. NPDC049577 | reverse complement strand
CGGAGCCCGAGGTCAAAGAAGCCATTCACGGTTATGTCCAGGGGTACAACAAGTTCCTGGCCGAGACGGGCGTGAACAACATCTCCGATCCGGCCAGGACTGGCTCGCCTCGGCCGAGCTGCCGCTGCGCGTCACCACGGTCGTCGAGAAGGAACCCCTCGGCCGCGGTGGCGGCCTGAAGCACGCGGCCGCGTCCCTCCCCCACCCGGACCGCCCCTGGTACGCCACCAACGGCGACATCTGGACCCGCTTCTCGCTGCGCGAGATGGCCGCCTTCCACCACGAGCGGGACGCGCTGGCCACCCTGGCGCTGGCGCGCCCGCGCATCCCCTGGGGCGCGGTGGAGACCGACGAGTTCGGGCACGTCCTCGACTTCATCGAGGCCCCGCCGTCGCCGTACCTCATCAACGCCGGCGTCTACGTCTTCTCCGCGGCCTTCACCGGGCTCCTGCCGGAGCGGGGCGACCACGAGCGCACGACGTTCCCGCGCCTGGCGCGGGAGCGGCGGCTGGCGGGCTTCCCCCTTCCGCAGGGGGCGTACTGGCGGGCGATCGACACCGCGAAGGACCTGACCGAGGCCGCGAAGGAGCTGGCGCGGTAGCCCTCGGCACGGCGAACGCCGGACGGGCTGGAGAATCCAGCCCGTCCGGCGTTCGCATCGGGGGAAGCTCACCCCAGCAGGCCGCCGAGCGCACCTCCCCCGTGGGAGCCGCCCGCGCCGCCCGAGGAGCCGCCGGACGAGCCCGTCGCGCCGCCCGTGCCGGCCGAGCCCGAGGAGGAGCTGCGGGGCGGGGCCGCCGGCGCGGCCGGCTGGTGCGGGGTCTGGGGGGCGGGGCGGACGCCGCCCGGGCTGGTGCCCGGCTGGCCCGCGCTGCCGGTGGAGCTCGGCGTGTGCCCCGCCGCCCCGGCCGCGTTCGGCGTGGCGGCCGGCGTCGGCGTGTGGTGCGGGGTCGGGGTCGCCTTCGGCGTGCCCGGCAGCTGCGAGCCGTGCGCACCCGGCGTCCTGGAGGACGAGTGCTGCGGCAGCGGCGAACCGGGGAGGCTGTTGCTCGGCGGAGCCGTGGGATCGGGGGCCTGCGCGACCCGCGAGGAGCGGACCGCGCCGCCCAGCATCGAGCCGGTGAGCAGCGAGAGCCCGATGACGACGGTCGCGATGACCGTGCCGCGCCGCAGCACGCGCCGCCGCAGCTCCCACAGCCCGGCGCGCGGGCCGAGCCGCCGCCAGGCCTCGCCCGCCAGCCGCCCGTCGACGGAGTAGAAGGGCGCCCCGGCGATGACCAGGGGGCTCCAGGCAGCGAGGTAGATGATGTCGGGCGCGTCGTAGACGGGCGTGGCCTGCCAGCTCACGGTGACCAGCAGGATCGCCGAGAGCAGCACGCCGATGCCGGCGGCCAGCCGCTGCCAGAGGCCGAAGATGGTCAGGACGCCGACGACGACCTGGAGGAAGGCGACGGTCAGCCCGGACCCGACCGGGTGGGCGAGGGCCAGGTCGCGCAGCGGGGCGGCGGCCGGCCAGGGGTGCAGCGAGGTCAGCCAGGTGACCATCGAGCCGCGCTTGCCGCCGTCGAAGTAGACGGGGTCGCACAGCTTGCTCATGCCGGAGCAGACCGAGATCAGGCCGATGATGATCCGCAGCGGCAGCAGGACGACGCCGAGGTTCATCCGGCGGCCGGGGTAGTACGCGTGCCGGACGGAATCGGCCTGGCGCGAGCGCCCGGCCGCATTCTCCTCGTCCTCGAACGCGTCCGGTCCGTCGAACTCCGGATGGCCGTAGCCGACCTCGTCGAAGGCGCCGTGAGCCGTACGGACGCCGTCCAGCAGCCGGGTGCCCGGCCCGGAGCGAGCGACCCCGCCCTCGGTGGTCTCGGTGGTCTCACGGGGCCCGATGACGGTGGTGGGGGCGTCGTCCACGGCGATGCGCGGCAGCACCTGGGTGGCGCCGGCGTCGCCGCCCCCGGCGGCCGGGTGCCCGGCGGTGCCGGATTCCCTGACGGCCTCCAGGAGCTGGGTCGAGGCCGAATCACCGGGCCCGGTCCGCCCGCTCCACACCACGGGGGCACGGCGCCTGGCCGTGCTCTTCACGGTGGGCAGCTGCGCGGTGTCGGCCGCCACGGCGAACTGCCGGACGGCGCGCGGGGGCCGCGCGAGCTGCACGCGGAAACTCAGGTGGTTGACGGAAACCTGCGCCGGGTCGGACGGAACCTTCACCGTACTCAGCGTGGGCTCGTCGTACCCCGGAGAGCTTCCCCCCGTAGGTGTGCGGGGTGTTCTGGTGTCCACACTCATCTAACCGAGTGACGGGTGATGAGGACACTGCCTTGACCGACTCGATATGTTCGAGACCCGTCAAGATCATCCGGCGGGGGCGGGGCGCAGGCCCCGCCCGGCACCCGTCAGGCCCGGCGGCGGGACGCCTCGTAGAGCACCACACCGGCGGCGACACCGGCGTTCAGCGACTCGGCGCCGCCCGGCATCGGAATGCGCACCCGCAGGTCACAGGTCTCGCCGACCAGCCGGGACAGGCCCTTGCCCTCGCTGCCGACGACGATCACGACCGGGCCCTCCAGCGCCTCGAGCTCGTGCAGCTCGACCTCGCCGTCGGCGGCCAGGCCGATGACCGTCATGCCGGCCTTCTGGTAGGCCTCCAGCGTCCGGGTCATGTTCGTCGCGCGCGCCACGGGCGTCCGGGCGGCGGTGCCGGCCGAGGTCTTCCAGGCGCTGGCGGTCATGCCGGCCGCGCGCCGCTCGGGGACGACCACGCCGTGCCCGCCGAAGGCGGAGACGGAGCGGACGACGGCGCCGAGGTTGCGCGGGTCGGTGATGCCGTCGAGGGCGACGATCAGCGGGTCCTCACCGGCGTCGTAGGCGACGTCGGCCAGGTCCTCCGGGTGCGCGTAGTCGTACGGCGGCACGGACAGGACCACGCCCTGGTGGTTGAGCCCGTTCGTCATCCGGTCCAGCTCCGGACGCGGGGCCTCCATGAGGTTGAGGCCCTTCTCCGTGGCGAGCTGGACGGCCTCGCGCACGCGCTCGTCGTTGTCGACGAACTGCTGCACGTAGAGCGTGTTCGCGGGCACGCCCTCGCGCAGCGCCTCGACGACCGAGTTACGGCCGACGACGAGCTCGTTGGGGCCCTTGGCGCCGCCCCGGCGCGGGGCCGGGCGGCGGGCCGCCTGCTTGGCCTTGGCGTTGGCGAGGCGGTTCTTGACGTGTCCCTTGCGGGCGGACGCGGGCGGGGTGGGGCCCTTGCCCTCCAGGGCCCGGCGCCGCTTGCCGCCGCTGCCGACCGTCGCGCCCTTCTTGTTGGACGTGCGGCGGTTCCTGCGCTGGCTGTTGCCGGCCATGGGTCACCCGTTTCTTCACTGCTTAAGAGCCGCTGGGTGCGGCTCGGTAAAAACGTACGTACGAAAAGTGTCCCTCAGGACGGGTCAGGACAGGGACCAGCGGGGGCCGGACGGGGTGTCCTCGATGACCAGGCCGGACTGCTGGAGCTGGTCGCGGATGGCGTCGGCGGTGGCGTAGTCCTTGCGGGTACGGGCCGCCTGGCGCTGGTCCAGTACCAGGGAGACCAGGGAGTCCACCACGCCGTGCAGCTCCTCGCCGCGGCCGCCGTCGGCCTCGCTCCACTGCTCGGCGAGGGGGTCCAGGCCCAGCACGCCGAGCATGGCCCGCACCTCGGCCAGCCGCGCGACGGCCGTCTCCTTGTCGTCGGCGGTCAGCGCGGCGTTGCCCTGGCGGACGGTGGTGTGCACGATCGCGAGCGCCTGCGGCACGCCCAGGTCGTCGTCCATGGCCTCGGCGAAGGCGGGCGGCACCTCGGCGGCGGGCGGCACCGTCTTCCCCGCCTTTTCGGTGACCCGCTGGACGAACCCCTCGATGCGGGCGAAGGCGGCCTCGGCCTCGCGCAGGGCGGCCTCGCTGTACTCGATCATCGAGCGGTAGTGCGGGGTGCCGAGGTAGTAGCGCAGCACGATGGGGCGCCAGCGCTTGAGCATCTCGGAGACGAGGACCGAGTTGCCCAGCGACTTCGCCATCTTCTCACCGCTGATCGTCACCCAGGCGTTGTGCAGCCAGTACCGCGCGAACTCGTCGCCGAAGGCCTTGGCCTGGGCGATCTCGTTCTCGTGGTGCGGGAAGATCAGGTCGATGCCGCCGCCGTGGATGTCGAAGGCCTCGCCCAGGTACTTGTGGGCCATGGCCGAGCACTCCAGGTGCCAGCCCGGGCGGCCGCGGCCCCAGGGGGTCTCCCAGCTGGGCTCGCCGGGCTTGGCGGCCTTCCACATGGCGAAGTCGCGCGGGTCGCGCTTGCCGGTCTCGCCCTCGCCGGAGGGCTGGAGGAGGTTGTCCAGCTCCTGGTTGGACAGCTCCAGGTAGCCGGGGAAGGAGCGGACGTCGAAGTAGACGTTGCCGTCGGCGGCGTAGGCGTGGCCTCGCTCGATCAGGCCCCGCATCATCTCGATCATCTCGGGGACGTGCCCGGTGGCGCGCGGCTCGACGGTGGGCGGCAGGCAGCCCAGGGCGGTGTAGCCGTCGTTGAAGGCGCGCTCGTTCTCGTAGCCGATGGCCCACCAGGGGCGGCCCTGGTCGGCGGCCTTGGCGATGATCTTGTCGTCGATGTCCGTGACGTTGCGGACGAACGTCACGTCGTAGCCGCGGTAGGCGAACCAGCGGCGCATGATGTCGAAGTTGAGGCCGGAGCGGATGTGCCCGATGTGCGGTGCGGCCTGCACGGTGGCACCGCACAGGTAGATCGAGACACAGCCCGGCCGGAGCGGGGAGAAGTCACGGATCTGCCGGCTGCTGGTGTCGTACAGGCGAATGGTCACGGCACAAGGGTAGTGGCCTTCTGGGGGTGCCCCGCCGCCCCCGGCAGGCTTTGCCCGCCACTGCGGCGCGTTTTGCCCGCTATTTGCATTTTGCAGCAAAAATACAAATACCTCTGGTAGCTTCCCGGCACACGCCAGGCCGGCCGGTCCGGCCGCCGGAGCCGCCGCGGAACCGAGGAGGGGCGTTGCACTCCACTGTGCCGGTGCAGCAGCAGGATCCGGAACCCCTGAGCCCGAAAAAGGGCCGGCCGGGCGGCACGAGGGACCGCGGCAGGCTGGCCGCGCTGGACGGGCTGCGGCTGTGCGCGGCGCTGATGGTCGTCGCGTACCACTACGTCGCCTTCGGCAGCGGCGCCTGGGACCGGTCCACGCGGGAGGTGTTCCCCAGGGCGTATCTGCCGGCCTCCTACGGCTGGCTGGGCGTCCAGCTGTTCTTCCTGATCAGCGGCTTCGTCATCTGCATGAGCTGCTGGGGCAAGAGCGTCGGGGACTTCGCGGCCTCGCGCGTGACCCGGCTGTACCCGGCGTACTGGTTCTCGGTGCTGACCGTCGCCCTCGTGGTGCGGCTGTGGCCGGCGGTCAACGACGCTCCCCGGCTGCGGGACGTCGCCGTCAACCTCACGATGTTGCAGGACCCCCTGGGGGTGCAGCCGGTCGACGGCGTCTACTGGACGCTCTGGATCGAGATGCGCTTCTACCTGCTCTTCGCGCTCGTCGTCTGGAAGGGACTGACCTACCGCCGCGCGGTGGCCTTCTGCGTGCTGTGGTCCTTCGGGGCGGTGATCGCGCGAGCGACGGACAACCGCACGCTCGACCAGATCCTGATGCCGCACGACTGCTGGTTCTTCATCGCCGGCATCGCCTTCTACCTGATGCACCGCTTCCGCCCGAACGCCGTGCTCTGGCTGATCACCGGCGGCTGTCTGCTGGTGGCCGAGCACGATGTGCTGGAGTCCCAGAAGGGCGCGGAGGGCCACATGGGCCACCACGTGCCGCAGTGGCCGACGATCGTGCTGCTCGCGCTCTTCTTCCTCGCCGTGATGGCGATCGCCCTCGGCCGGGCCCACCGCGTGAACTGGCGGTGGCTGTCCACGGCCGGGGTGCTGACGTACCCGCTCTACCTGATGCACGAGCGCATCGGCTGGGTGGTCATCAAGCACCTGGGCGGCGACATGCCGCGCTATGTGCTGCTGCCGGCCCTCGTCGCCGGGATGCTGGTCCTGGCATGGCTGGTGCACCGCTGCGTCGAGCGGCCGCTCGCCCGGCGGCTCCGCCGCGCGCTCCAGCGCGCGGCGGCCGACATCAGGTCCGGCGGCGCCCTGTCCGGGCCGCCGGAACGACCCGAGTGACTTTTCCGCCACCAGGAGGACTGATGCGACACAGACGGGACGGAAGAGAAGGGAAGGGGCAGGAGATCACTGTCATTCGACGAGACCCGCAGCAAGGGGAGAGGACTGCATGCGCTTCGCCAGCCGAGGTGAACTCGACGGCGGCCTGGTAGCCGTCCAGAGCGCCCGGAGGCCGGCCCCGCGGCTACGGGTCCTGGACGGGCTCCGTCTGGTCGCGGCCCTCATGGTGGTCTTCTACCACTACGTCGCCCTCCGCGGCGGCTGGGGCGCCGACCCGGCCCGGGTCTTCCCGACCGCCGGCCTCCTGGCCCGCTACGGCTGGCTCGGGGTCGAGACATTCTTCCTGATCAGCGGATTCGTCATCTGCATGAGCACCTGGGGCCGGACGCTCGGCGACTTCGTCGTCTCCCGGGCCTCGCGGATCTACCCGGCCTACTGGGTGGCCGTCCTCGTCACGGCCGCGGTCATCACCCTGTGGCCCGACGTCCGCACCGTGAAGGGCTGGGACTCCGTCCTGACCAATCTCACGATGCTCCAGCAGGGCATCGGCGTCTGGGACGTCGACGGCGTCTACTGGACGCTGTTCATCGAGCTCAAGTTCTACGTCCTCTTCGCGATCGTCGTCGCCACCGGGGTGACCTATCGCAAGTGCGTCGCGTTCTGCGGCGTCTGGACGGTGCTCTCGGCGACCGCGCCGACGGTGGACGACAAGCTGCTCACCCTGTGGGTGATGCCGCTGTTCTCGCCCTACTTCATCGCCGGCATCGCCTTCTACCTGATGCACCGCTTCCGGCCCACGGCCCTGCTGTGGGGCATCGTGGCCGTCTCGCTGCTGCTCGGCCTCCACGGCATCCCCAAGCGGATGCACGACAACGTCGACGGCGCGGCCGCGATCTGGCCGGCCACCCTCATCGTGGTCGGGATCTTCGGGGTCATGGCCCTGATCGCGCTGGGCACGTTCGACCGCGTGCAGTGGGGCTGGCTGACGACGGCGGGCGCGCTGACGTACCCGCTCTACCTCATCCACCAGTACATCGGCATGACGATCATCCACGCCCTGCGCGGCCGTGTGGCCGCTCCGCTGCTGGTCGCCGGGGTGGCCCTGGCCATGCTGGGCGCGGCGTGGCTGCTGCACCACTGCGTGGAACGGCCACTGGGCAGACGGATGCGGAACGCCTTGCGGCGCGGCATGGAGGAGATGCGGCGGCACTCGGCAGGGCCGGCAGCCGTGCCGGCGGGCCTGCCGGTGCGGCAGGAGCCGCGCGCGTACGAGAAGGCGGAGCCCGACCGGGTGGGCTGACCCGGGGGCTCCGGCCCCCGGACCCCCGGTCCCCCGGGACGGGCTGGATCTTCCAGCCCCTCCGGCGTTCTACAACGTCCCGACCACTTTCCGCGGAGTGATCCGTACGACGACCCGCTCCGCGTCGTCCTTCGCCGCCGGGTTGAAGTCCGCGTAGTCCTTCCCCGTGTACTTCCGCGACAGTTCGTTGATCAGCTCCTGGCCGCCCTGGGTGCCGAGCGCCGCCTCGCCGCGGACCTCCGCGTACGTGTAGGGCGCGTTCGGCGGGTTGATCAGGACCGTGACGCGCGGGTCGCGGCGCAGATTGCGCTCCTTGCGGCGGCCCACGGTCGTGGAGACCAGCAGGTCGTTCCCGTCGCGCTTGATCCAGGTGACGGACAGCTGCGGGCTGCCGTCGGGCTGGACGGTCGCCACCACGGCGAAGACCGGGTTGTCGTCGATGTACTTCTGCAGATCGTCGGAGAGTTCGGCGGACACGGGCAGGGCTCCTTCCCTCGGGTGATCACGGCGCCGGCATCGTCACCGTATGCCCACCCGAGGGCGAAAAGCCGCTTTCAGCGCACGAAGACCAGTGCCGTGGCGACGGCCGCCAGGCCCTCCGCGCGGCCCGTCAGGCCGAGCCCGTCGGTCGTCGTGCCGGAGACCGAGACGGGGGCGCCGACCGCGGCGGACAGGGCCTTCTGGGCCTCCTCGCGGCGCTTGCCGATCTTCGGGCGGACGCCGATCACCTGGATGGCGACGTTGCCGATCTCGAAACCGGCCGCCCGGACGATCCGGGCGGCCTCGGCCAGCAGGGTGACACCGGACGCGCCCGACCACTCGGGGCGGTCGGTGCCGAAGTGGGCGCCGAGGTCGCCGAGGCCGGCCGCGGAGAAGAGCGCGTCGCAGGCGGCGTGGGCGGCGACGTCACCGTCGGAGTGGCCGGCGAGGCCGTACGCGGAGTCCTCCCACAGCAGGCCGGCGCACCACAGCTCGCGGCCCTCCTCGAAGGCGTGCACATCGGTGCCTATACCGACCAGCGGCAGCACGGGACGCTCAAAAACCATCGGTGGCCCTCCTCCGGGCGAGTACGGCCTCGGCCAGGACGAGGTCCAGCGGCCGGGTCACCTTGAAAGCCTCCTCGTGGCCGCGGATGACCACGACCTTCACCCCCAGGCGCTCGACCATTCCGGCGTCGTCCGTCGCGCCCTCACCCTCCAGGGCGATCTTCCGGTGCGCCTCGGCGAGAGTGCGGCGGTCGAAGCCCTGCGGGGTCTGCACGGCCCGCAGCAGCGCCCGGTCGGGCGTGCCGACCACGGGCTCGGGCTCGCCGGCCTGCTCCCCGGTGCGGGGCTCGACCTGCTTGACGGTGTCCGCGAGCGGCAGCGCCGGCACGACGGCGGGCGTACCCTCGCGCACGGCGGCGGCCACGGCGTCGACGGTGTCGACGGGCACCAGCGGCCGGGCGGCGTCGTGGACGAGCACGGTCCCGACGTCCTCGGGCAGGGCGGCCAGGCCCAGGCGCACCGACTCCTGGCGGGTCGCGCCGCCGGGCACGACCCTCACCTCGGTGCGGTCGTGGTCGCCGAGGGTGAATTCGTCGAGCAGGTTGCGGACCTCGCCGGCGCCGTCCGGCGGGGCGACCACGACGACGAGCGAGACGGCGCGGGAGGCCGCCATGGCCCGTACCGCGTGGACGAGCATGGGAGTGCCGCTCAGGGCACGCAGCGCCTTGGGCGCGCCCGGACCGAGCCGGACGCCGCGCCCGGCGGCGGGGATGACCGCGGCCGTGCGCGGGGCGGCGGGGGCGGAGCCGGTCGCTCGATCAGACATTGGGTTGGCGTTCAGGTTTGTGTCCTCGGCCGAGTTGGGTATGGCCTCAGCGTGCCGGGCGCGCTTCCCGACCAGCCCCTTCCGTGACGACTGGTCGAATCGGCTGCCCGGGCCCGGCACACCGAGCACGGCGTGGCCGGTGCAGAGATGCCGCAGCGCCCGGCGGATGACGGACGTCATCGCGCGGGCACCGCGGCACTTCGTTTGCGACCGGCTCGTCCGGTTGCTTACGTCTTCCCGTTACTGCTGCTTACTGCTGCGTCAGGACGCGAGGACCTCGTCGAGCAGAGCCTCGGCCTTGTCCTCGTTGGTGTTCTCCGCGAGGGCGAGCTCGCTCACCAGGATCTGCCGCGCCTTGGCGAGCATGCGCTTCTCACCTGCGGAGAGACCGCGCTCACGCTCGCGCCGCCACAGGTCGCGGACGACCTCGGCAACCTTGATCACGTCACCGGACGCGAGCTTCTCGAGATTTGCCTTGTAGCGACGGGACCAGTTCGTCGGTTCTTCCGCGTAGGGTGCACGCAGCACCTCGAAGACCCGGTCAAGCCCGTCCTGGCCGACCACATCGCGAACGCCGACGAACTCCGCGTTGTCCGCCGGCACCCGAACCGTCAGGTCACCCTGGGCGACCTTCAGCACCAAGTAGGTCTTGTCCACGCCTTTGATCTGGCGAGTTTCGATGGCCTCGATCAGCGCGGCCCCGTGATGGGGATAGACCACGGTGTCGCCAACCTTGAACGTCATGTGACAGGTACCCCTTCCGTGGCTATCCAGTCTAACACGGCGGGTGGCCGTTCTGAATGGCGTTTCCGCAGGTCAGGGCATATCTCGGGGCTTGACAACAGCGACAGGGACGTGCTGCGGCAGCCTTCCGGAAGCGGGTATTCGCAGGTCGGAGCGGTTGTCCGGGCGGGGAGAAACGCGGACGTTACACGCGTCCGGCGGGTCCCGCGAGCTCCCGAACGTCCCGTTTTGCCGGGGTCCGGTCGGCGGACTTCCGGTACTCCGTTCGGGGCCGGAGGAGCTGCCACGATCGGAATCCGGAATTGATCAACCTGAACTTGATCAATTCCGGAACGGCTTCCTCGCCGCCGCCCGCATTCATTGCCGATAATCCGCGCGGCGGTCTTCCGGCGGCTTCCCCGGCGCTCCATGGTCGATATTCGGCCGCCGGGCCGCGCGGAGCCCGAGTGGACCATGGGGGCGGGTCGGGTGCGGCGGCCCCACGACGGCTCGGTAACCTAAGCGCGCTGACGCAGTCTTACGCCACGTATACCTCTCGTACCTCGTCCAAGGAGATGCCGCCGCCGTGAGCAGCAGCCTTCGACGCGGCGCACTCGCCGCTTCCGCCCTCGTGCTCTCGATCGCCTCGCTCTCCGCCTGCGCGGCGGGCAACGACGCTCAGACCCTGGAGGTCAAGCCGGACAACGCCGCCACCTCGGTCGGCGACGTCAAGCTCCAGAACGTCAACGTGATCACCCAGCCGGACCAGAACGCCACCGGCCCCGCCGTGATCACCGGCCAGGTCTTCAACAACGGCGACACCGACCAGCAGCTGCGCTCGATCTCGCTGCCCGGCACCAACGCCACCGTGAAGCTGACCCCGGCGCAGGGCTCGGGCCCGATCACCGTGCCGGCCCACGGCTCCGTGCTGCTCGGCGGCAAGGGCAACGCCTCCGCCGTGCTGCCGAACGGCCGCGAGGGCCTGAAGGACGGCGCGGCCCAGCCCCTGTCCTTCGACTTCAGCTCCACCGGCGCGGTGCGGGTCTCCGCGTTCGTCTTCCCGGCGAAGAGCTACTTCCAGGAGTGGGGTCCGTCCCAGGGCGCCTCCCCGGCCGCTCCGGCCTCCCCCGGGGCCTCGGCCCCCGCCTCCGCCCCGGCGTCGCCGGCGGGCCAGCCGGCCAAGCCGGCCGCGAACGCCGGCGCGTCCGCGCAGGGCACGCAGCAGCACGCGGGTCACTGACACACACAGGAGGGGCCGGAAGCGAAACGCTTCCGGCCCCTCCTGGCATGCTCGCCGGCCTACGGCTCGAACTTGTAGCCGAGCCCGCGGACCGTCACCAGGTAGCGCGGCGCGCCGGGGTCCGGCTCGATCTTGGCGCGCAGCCGCTTGACGTGGACGTCGAGGGTCTTGGTGTCGCCGACGTAGTCCGCGCCCCAGACCCGGTCGATGAGCTGCATGCGGGTGAGCACCCGGCCCGCGTTGCGCAGCAGCATCTCCAGCAGGTCGAACTCCTTGAGCGGCAGGTCGACCTTGGCGCCGCCGACCGTGACGACGTGCCGGTCGACGTCCATCCGCACCGGCCCGGCCTCCAGGGCCGCCGGCGTGACCTCCTCGGGCTCGCCGCGGCGGCGCAGGACGGCGCGGATGCGGGCGACCAGCTCGCGCGAGGAGAAGGGCTTCGTGACGTAGTCGTCGGCTCCTATCTCCAGGCCGACGACCTTGTCGATCTCACTGTCCTTGGCGGTCACCATGATCACGGGAACGTTGGAGCGGCCGCGCAGCTGCCGGCAGACCTCGGTGCCGGGCAGGCCCGGCAGCATCAGGTCGAGCAGGACCAGGTCGGCGCCGTTGCGCTCGAACTCGTCCAGCCCCTCGGGGCCCGTGGCCGCGACGGCGACCTCGAAGCCTTCCTTGCGGAGCATGTAGGACAACGCGTCGCTGAAGGATTCCTCGTCCTCTACGACGAGCACTCGGGTCACGGGATGACCTCCGGTCGGGGCTTGATGCGGCACAGCGCGGTGGGGAAGGGAAGAACGGGGGGAGGGGCGGGGGCGGCGGTCACAGCGCCTCCGTGGGCCGGACGGCCAGGGGCGTGCGGGTGGCCCGGGGTTCGGGGCGGTCGTCCGGGTCCTCGTCGAACGGTTCGTCGTCGGGCTCGTCGTTCTCCGGGCCCTCCTCGGGACCGAGCAGCGGGCGGTTCCGCTCGCGGGGCGCCTCCCGCAGGCGGTCGCGGACGGCTCCGGCCTCGGGCAGGCGCAGGGTGAAGGTCGAGCCCTGACCCTCGGCGCTCCAGACGGTGACCTCTCCGCCGTGCGAGGCCACCACGTGCTTGACGATGGCCAGGCCCAGGCCTGTGCCGCCGGTGGCGCGCGAGCGGGCGGGGTCGACGCGGTAGAAGCGCTCGAAGACGCGCTCGCGGTCCTTCTCGGAGATGCCGATGCCCTGGTCGGTGACGGCGATCTCGATCAGGTCGCCGCCGGGGGCGGCCACCTTGCGGGCCGAGATGCCGACGCGCGTCCGGGCGGGGCTGTAGTTGACGGCGTTCTCGACGAGGTTGCCGAGGGCGGCGGCGAGCTGGCCGCGGTTGCCCCAGACGTGCAGGTCGGCGGTGCCTCCGACGGCCATGGTGATCTGCTTGGTGCCGGCCTGGTGGCGGCAGCGGTCGACGGCCTCGGCCGCCAGCTCGTCCACCCGGACCGGCTCGGCGTCCTCCAGCGGGTCGTCGTTCTGCACCCGGGAGAGGTCGATGAGCTCCTGGACGAGGTTGGTCAGCCGGGTGGCCTCGATCTGCATCCGGCCCGCGAAGCGGGTGACGGCCTCGGGGTCGTCGGCCGCGTCCATGACGGCCTCGGAGAGCAGGGAGAGGGCACCCACCGGGGTCTTGAGCTCGTGACTGACGTTGGCGACGAAGTCGCGGCGGACGGCCTCGATGCGGCGGGCCTCGGTGAGGTCCTCCACCAGCAGCAGCACCAGCCGCGAGCCGAGCGGCGCGACCCGGGCCGAGACCGCGAGCGCCTCGCCGCCGCGCCCGGTGCCGCGACGCGGCAGGTCGAGCTCGACCTGGCGTATCTCGCCGTCGCGGCGGGTGTCGCGGGCCATCTGCAGCATCGGCTCGACGGCGAGCTTGCCGCCCCGGACGAGCCCGAGGGCGTACGCGGCGGAGCTGGCCTTGACCACGGCGTCGCCCTCGTCGAGGACGACGGCCGAGGAGCGCAGGACGGACAGCACGGTGTCCACACCGGGCGGGAGCACGGCGTCGGTGTGCAGGGAACTGCGGGTGGGGCGCGCCTGGTCCCGCTCGCTCCAGCGGAACGCCAGCATGGCGATCACTCCGGTGCACAGCCCGGCGATCCCCGCTGCGGCGGCGACGGCCGCGTCCACGTTCATGACTCAAGGTTATGCGGCAGGAAGGACACATCCACAGCCGAACGGGGGGTGCCTCGAACACACGTTGCCGAGAGTTCACCTTGAGGTCCTCGGTGGTTCATTCCGGCGGTCGGAACCCGTCGCGTTCCGGCCGGAGTGTGGGACCGTGGGCGGCCGGAAAGGTGTCGGCCACCCGAGTAGGACTCACGGCGAGAGAAGGTCGGGCAATGCGGGACGCGTACCACGAGGAGCTGGATTCGATCGGCGACGGCCTGGTCGAGATGGCCAGGCTCGTCGGCTCCGCGATCGGGCGCGCCACCACGGCGATCCTGGACGCGGACCTGAAGCTGGCGGAGTCCGTCATCGCGGCGGACAGCAAGGTCGACGACCTCCAGCGGGATCTGGAGGCGCGGGCGATCGCCCTGCTCGCGCGGCAGCAGCCGGTCGCCACGGACCTGCGGATCGTCGTCACGTCGCTGCGCATGAGCGCCGACCTGGAGCGCTCGGGCGACCTCGCCCAGCACGTGGCCAAGCTGGCCCGGCTGCGCTTCCCGGACACGGCGGTGCCGCGCGACCTGCACGCGACCATCCTGGAGATGGGCCAGCTCGCCCAGCGCCTGATGGCCAAGGCCGCCGAGGTGATCATCACCAAGGACGTCGACCTGGCGCTCCAGCTGGAGCAGGACGACGACGCCATGGACCTGCTGCACCGCGCGCTCTTCCAGCACCTGATGGACGACCGCTGGCAGCACGGCATCGAGACGGCCGTCGACGTGACCCTGCTGGGCCGCTACTACGAGCGCTTCGCCGACCACGCGGTCTCGGTCGCCAAGCGCGTCGTCTATCTGGTCACCGGCGAGCACGCGGACGAGATCGCCCAGGCGAATCCCCAGACGGGCGCGGGAGAGGGCGCGTAACCCGCCGCGTGCTTCCGCGCGCCCCCGGCGCGCCCGCACGGATGTGCGTTCGGGGCATTGACGCCCGAACGGCGCCGTCCTTGACTGGTGGCACGCAGACCATCCCTTCGAGGAGGTACCGGATGAGCGGCTGTCAGTGCGGACCCGGATGCAGTTGCGGCTGCCAGAACGGCGGCTCCTGCCAGTGCGGCGGCGGCTGCGGCTGAGGCCGGGACGCCGCGCGGCATTCTCACTCACGTCACTCACGGGAAGGGCCCCCGACCGCTCGGCGGTCGGGGGCCCTCTCCTCGCTCTCGTGCGGGGCGCGCGGTCAGGAGACCTCCATCGGCACCGGGTGAACCTCGGTGACCGGGTGCCCGGCCCGCTCGTGAACCCGCTTGACGGCGTCCGCCGACGGCGCCTCCGACAAGCAGTACACGACGCCATCCTTGGGATCCGCCCAGGCGCGCTCGAAGTGCACGCCCTCGTCACGCTCGATCGCCAGATCCGCCCTGTGCGCGGCCACCAGCTGGTCCTGGGTGATGCCCTCCATACCGCGGTGGACGTCCATGAACTTGGCCATCGCCCCACACCTCCCGGGTCGTGAAGGCCGCCTACCCCTCCATGGTGCGAGCTCCGGCGGGCGGGCGCGACCCTACTTCTTCTTGCCCTGGTTCTTCACGGCCTCGATGGCGGCCTTGGCGGCCTCCGGGTCGAGGTAGCGGCCGCCCGGGGTGACCGGGTTGAAGTCCGCGTCGAGCTCGTAGAAGAGCGGGATGCCCGTGGGGATGTTGAGGCCCGCGATGTCGGCGTCCGAGATGCCGTCGAGGTGCTTGACCAGGGCGCGCAGGCTGTTGCCGTGGGCGGCGACCAGGACCGTGCGGCCGGCGAGCAGGTCCGGGACGATGCCGTCGTACCAGTACGGCAGCATGCGGACGACGACGTCCTTCAGGCACTCGGTGCGCGGGCGCAGCTCGCTCGGGATGGAGGAGTAGCGCGGGTCGTCGCTCTGGGAGAACTCGGTGCCGTCCTCGAGCGCCGGCGGCGGGGTGTCGTAGGACCGGCGCCACAGCATGAACTGCTCCTCGCCGAACTCGGCGAGGGTCTGGGCCTTGTCCTTGCCCTGCAGCGCGCCGTAGTGGCGCTCGTTCAGCCGCCAGGAGCGGTGGACCGGGATCCAGTGCCGGTCGGCGGCCTCCAGCGCGATCTGCGCGGTGCGGATCGCGCGCTTCTGCAGGGACGTGTGGACCACGTCCGGGAGCAGGCCGGCGTCCTTGAGCAGCTCACCGCCCCGGAGCGCCTCCTTCTCGCCCTTCTCGTTGAGGTTGACGTCCACCCAGCCGGTGAACAGGTTCTTCGCGTTCCACTCGCTCTCGCCGTGACGGAGGAGGATCAGCTTGTACGGTGCGTCGGCCATGCCCATGAGCGTAATCGACGCGGCACCGGCGCGAGGGAGGGGCCGCGCCCGTTCCCCGGCGGCCGGACGCTTGACGGGGATCGTCAAATGAATGGCGTGAACACGACGACCTGGGTAAGTTGCGCAAGCCAGAGAGCCACTTACACACCGGGGGGTCGCCACATGTCCGTCGCCAGGGTCACGAGAGCCGCGAGGCAGAGCGTGGCGGGGTTGCCCCGGGCGTTCTGGTGGCTGTGGACCTCCACGCTGATCAACCGCCTCGGCGCCTTCGTCGCCACCTTCCTGGCGCTCTACCTGACGATGGAGCGCGGCTACTCCGCCTCGTACGCGGGCCTGGTTGCCGCGCTGCACGGGCTCGGCGGGGTGGTCTCTTCCCTCGGCGCCGGCGTGCTGACCGACCGGGTGGGCCGGCGGCCCACCCTGCTGCTCGCCCAGGTCTCCACCGCGCTGACCGTCGCCCTGCTCGGCTTCGTGGAGCACCCCGTGGCCATCGCGGGCGTCGCCTTCCTCGTCGGCATGGCGAGCAACGCCTCCCGGCCCGCCGTCCAGGCGATGATGGCCGACATCGTCGCCCCCGAGGACCGGGTGCGGGCCTTCTCGCTCAACTACTGGGCGATCAACCTCGGCTTCGCCTTCTCCTCGCTCGCCGCCGGGTTCATCGCGCAGCACAGCTATCTGATCGGCTTCCTGGGCGAGGCCGCCATGACGCTCGTCTGCGCGGTCCTCGTCTTCTTCAGGATCCCCGAGTCCCGCCCGGAGCCGGGCGCCTCCGGCGGGGCGGGCGACGGCGGCGACCGGCCGCCGGTGCGGCTGGGCACGGTGCTGCGCGACCGCCGCTTCATGGGCGTGGTCGGCCTGTCCTTCCTCATGGCCGTGCTCTTCCAGCAGGCCTCGGTCGGTCTGCCGGTCTCCATGGGCCGCGCCGGCTTCTCCAGCGCCGACTACGGCGCGGTCATCGCCGTCAACGGCGTCCTCATCGTCGCCCTCCAGATCCCGCTGACCCGCTGGCTCGAACACCGCGACCCGAAGATCCTGCTGACGGCCTCGGCCCTGCTGGCCGGCTACGGCTTCGGCCTCACCGCCTTCGCGGGCTCGCTGGGCGTCTACGCCCTGACCATCTGCGTCTGGACCGTCGCCGAGATCATCAACTCGCCCACCCAGATGAGCCTCGTCGTCCGCCTCTCCCCCACCCACGGGCGCGGCCGCTACCAGGGCGTCTACACGATGTCCTGGTCCGTCGCGGCCCTGGTCGCACCGCTCTCGGGCGGCGCGGTCATCGACGAGTACGGCGCGGACGTCCTGTGGGCCGGGTGCGCCGTCCTGGGCACGATCACGGGGGCGGGCTACTGGCTCCTGATGCGGAGCCTCCGTGCGGAGGGCTCCGCCAAGGAACCGGCGGAAGCGACGACCGCCCCGGAGCCGGCCCGGGCCTGAGGCCCGGTCGCCCCTCCGGGGGGTGCGCCCCTACTGCTCCCCCTCGCCCTGCGCCCCCTCGCCGGGGTTCCTCGTCAGGTGCGCGAACGCGTCCAGGTTGCGGGTGGACTCACCGCGCGCCGTGCGCCACGCGTGTTCCTTGCGGATGGCCGTCGCGAAGCCCATTTCCAGGAGCGTGTTGAAGCTGCCGTCCGCGTTCTCCAGGACCTGGCCCAGGAGGCGGTCGATCTCCTCCGGGGTGACCGCGGCAAGCGGGAGGCGGCCGACGAGGTAGACGTCGCCCAGCCGGTCGACGGCGTACGCCAGGCCGTACAGGCGCGTGTTGCGCTCCAGCAGCCAGCGGTGCACCGCCTCGTGGTTCTCGTCCGGGCGGCGCACGACGAAGGCGTTGACCGAGAGGGAGTGGTTGCCGACGACCAGCGAGACGGTCGTCGACAGCTTCCGGGTGCCGGGGAGCTTGACGACGTACGAGCCGCCGGCCGGGCTCTCCCACTCCAGCCCGGCGTCGTCGAGCGCCCCTTCGATGACGGATTTCGCGTCAGACATGTGCCGAGCGTAGGCGACGCCTGCGCTCGGCGATCGCCGCGGTGTACACCTCGGCCGTGGCGTTCGCGGCCGCGTCCCAGCCGAACGAGCGCGCGTGGCGGGCCGCCGCCGTGCCCATCGTGCCCGCGAGCCCCGGGTCGTCCGCGAACCGCTCCAGTGCGCGGGCGTAGTCCGCGGGGTCGTGTCCGTCGATCAGGAAGCCGCTCCGCCCGTCCCGCACGGCGACCGGCAGGCCGCCCACCGCCGCCGCGATCACCGGCGTGCCGCAGGCCTGCGCCTCCGCCGCCACCAGCCCGAACGACTCGCTGTGCGACGGCATGACCAGCACCGACGCCGCCCGGTACCAGTCGGCCAGCTGCTCCTGCCCGACCGGCGGGCGGAAGCGGACCACGTCCGCGATGCCCAGCCGCGCGGCGAGCTTCTGGAGCCCCTCCGGCTTGGCCAGGCCGCTGCCGCTGGGCCCGCCGACGACCGGGACGACGACGCGCGAGCGCAGTTCGGGCCGCCGGTCGAGGAGCACGGCGACGGCCCCGAGCAGCACGTCGGGCGCCTTGAGCGGCTGTATACGCCCCGCGAAGAGCGGGACGAGCGCGTCCGGCGGCAGGCCGAGCCGCTCCCGGGCGGCCGCCCGGCCGTCGGCGGGTTGGAAGCGGTCCAGGTTCACGCCGGGGTGCACGACCGCGACCTTCCCCGGGTCCGCGTCGTAGTGGTGGACGAGCTCCGCCGCCTCGCCGTCCGTGTTGGCGATGAGCCGGTCGGCGGCGCGGACGATCTGCGTCTCGCCGATCACGCGGGCGGCCGGCTCGGGCGTGTCGCCCTCGGCGAGCGCGGCGTTCTTGACCTTGGCCATGGTGTGCATGGCGTGCACGAGCGGCACGCCCCAGCGGTCGGCCGCGAGCCAGCCGACGTGCCCGGAGAGCCAGTAGTGGGAGTGCACCAGGTCGTAGTGGCCCGGCCGGTGCCCGGCCCACGCCTGCATGACCCCGTGCGTGAAGGCGCACAGCTGCGCCGGCAGCTCCTCCTTGGCCAGCCCCTCGTACGGTCCGGCGTCGATGTGCCGCACGAGCACGCCCGGGGCCAGCTCGACGCAGGGTTCGAGGGAGGCGGTGGTGGCCCGGGTGAAGATCTCCACCTCGATGCCGGTCTCGGCGAGCCGCTTGGCGAGCTCGACGATGTAGACGTTCATGCCGCCCGCGTCGCCCGTGCCCGGCTGGTGCAGCGGGGAGGTGTGGACGCTGAGCATGGCCACGCGGCGGGGGCGCCGCGCGGCACCGAGGCGGCCGAACGGACCCAGCGGCCGGCCCCGGCGGGTGCCGAGCCGGCTTGCGTACTGGCTCACCGTGCGTCTCCTCCGTCCGCCGCCTGGCTGGGGCGCACGCACCCCCGGTCAGCCGTTGACAACGCTGCGGAGGCGGACTCCCATTTCCCGGTTTACCAAACAGTGACCCGGCGGGCCTGCTTGTACGCTTTTTCCCATGCCCCCCGCGCCCGCCCGTCCGGCCTCCGTCGCCCCGCCGCGCCGTCCCATCGGCACGGCCACGCGCGGTACGACCAACCCCAACCGGCTGCGGCGCATGGACCGCTGGATAGCCGCCGTGCACGGCGCGGAGCTGCGGCGCAGCGGGGACCCGGTGGCCGTGGACCTCGGCTACGGCGCCGCGCCCTGGACCGCCGTCGAGCTGCTCGGCCGGCTGCGGACGGTGCGGGCCGACGCGGAGGTCGTCGGCGTGGAGATAGACCCGGCCCGGGTCGCCGCCGCCGTGCCGTACGAGCGGGACGGGCTGTCCTTCGCCCACGGCGGCTTCGAGATACCGCTGGCGGCGGGCCGCCGCCCCACGCTGATACGGGCGGCGAACGTGCTGCGTCAGTACGCGGAGGGCGAGGTCGCCGCCGTCTGGGAGCGGCTGTGCGGGCGGCTGGCGCCGGGCGGTCTGCTCGTCGAGGGCACCTGCGACGAGATCGGCCGCCGCCATGTGTGGGTCGCGCTCGGCCCGGAGGGGCCGCGCACGGTCACCTTCGCGGCGCGGCTGGGCTCGCTGACGACGCCCTCGGATCTGGCGGAGCGGCTGCCGAAGGCGCTGATCCACCGGAACGTTCCGGGGGAGCCGGTGCACGCGTTCCTCCGCGACTTCGATCGCGCGTGGGCGCTCGCCGCGCCCTACGCCCCTCTGAGCCGCCGCCAGCGCTGGATCCGCACCGCCCAGACCCTGGCCACGGCCTGGCCCGTCCTCGACGGACCAGGCCGCTGGAGGCAGGGGGAACTCACCCTCCCCTGGCAGGCCCTGGCCCCTGCGGGGGGCTGACCGGCCCGGGACCTCAGGCCTTGATCTCCTTGTGCGTCGCGCCCCCCGAGATCGGGATCTTGCGCGGCTTGGCCTGCTCGGCGACCGGGATGCGGAGGGTGAGGACGCCGGCGTCGTAGGACGCCTCGATGCGGTCGGACTCCAGCGTGTCGCCCAGGAAGAGCTGGCGGCTGAACGAGCCGGCCGGCCGCTCGGCGGCGATGAGCTCCGCGTCGGCGGGCGCCGTGGAGGAACGCTCCGCGCGGACGGTGACGACGTTGCGTTCGACGTCGAGGTCGATCTTCTCGGGATCGACGCCCGGCAGATCGAGCTTCACCACGAACTCGTCCCCCGACCGGTAGGCGTCCATCGGCATGGTCGCCGGCTGCGCCGCGGTGCCCAGCATCTGCCGGGCGAGGCGGTCGAGGTCACGGAACGGGTCGGTACGCATGAGCATCACGGGTCACTCCTCCCATCAGACGTCAGGTGCGATGCCCTATGACCTACATCTCCTTATATAGCCAAGCCGAGCCAAGTTGACAAGAAGAGACTCAAGAAAGGTGCTCGGGCACGGGCAGGGCGGCCACCGGCAGGATGGGGACCATGGAAGAGGTGCCGACTGTCCAGGCCGCGGGCTGCGTCCTGTGGCGCCGCTCGCCGGTCGGCGGAGGCGTCGAGATCGCCCTGGTCTACCGGCCGAAGTGGGCGGACTGGTCCCATCCGAAGGGCAAGCTCAAGCGCGGCGAGGACGCCCGCCGGGCCGCCGTGCGGGAGGTGCTGGAGGAGACCGGCATGGACTGCGAGCTGGGCGCCCCGCTCCCGACCACTCGGTACGTCGACGCCCAGGGGCGCCGGAAAGAGGTCCGCTACTGGGCCGCGCGGGCGGTGGGCGGTGAGTTCCTGCCCAACCGCGAGGTGAGCCGGCTGCTCTGGCTCACGCCCGACGGCGCCCGCCACACGCTCACGCACGCCCGGGACAGGGAGCTGATCGCCGCCTTCTGCGCCGTCCTGGGCGAAACCGGCCGGGGGAGTTGACGGCCCCCCGGCCGTCCTGGCCCGTTACCGGGCCATCAGTCGTCACCGCCCTCGCACGCCAGGACGCTCAGACCGCTGTCGTCGCTGCGCGCCATGCCCGACCGGGCGCGTTCCCTCGCCTCGGGCTCCAGCAACTGAAGGTCCAGAACGACCATGCCCGTCACCCCTTCGTCGTGGCCGTGAGCGCACCGCCGGATCCGCGGCCGGCCGCTCACCGCGATGGTGGCACCGCACGGGACCACTGCCCAGAGTGCACACCGGCCGGAGGGGACAGCTCACGGTGCCGCCGTCAGCCGCTGCCAGACGCGCCCGAACGCGTAGCGCGAGGACTCGACCTCGTGCCGCTGGTCGGCGTGCAGGATGCCCAGCGCGTAGGCCGTGGCGGGGGCGATGCGGGGCGTGCGGGCGGCGGAGGCGGCCGCCGCGGCGGCCTCGGCGGCGTCGCGGTGCCGGTCGAGCGCCTGGCCGGCGCTCAGCAGCCGGACCGACAGGGACGGGTCCGTCTCGGTCTGGCCCTGCTCGTCGAGCACCTCCTGGGCGTACCGCCGCAGCCGGACCAGGCGGCGCACGTGGTGCCAGGGCGCGTCCTGCCGCTCCTCGGCCGGCGGCGCGTCGGCGGCGGAGGAGGCCGCGAGGCCGTGGACGAGGGCCTCCGCGTTGTACGGGCGCCCGGCCTGGGCGAGCGGCAGCGCCTCGACCGCGTCGGCGAGCCGCCGGTTCGTCTGCTCGGCGAGCCGGGCGAGGGCCTCGTGGGCGAGGAGTTCCCGGGCGGCCGGGTCCAGCGGCACCTCGGAGGCGAGGACGGCGACCGAGTCGGCGACGGCGTGGAAGCGGGCGGAGCCCAGCGCCTGGAGCGCGGCCGAGTGGGCGCGCGTCCGGGCCAGGGTGAGCTGCCGCTCCAGCAGCGCGCCGGCCCGGGCGGCACCCACGGTCAGCCCACCGCCGGGCGGCTCCGCGCCGTCGGAGCCGGAGAGCCGGTGCAGCGCCCCGCGCAGCCGCGCCAGCCGCGCCGCGTAGGCGTGTTCGCGGCCGAGCGTGCCGGACAGCCAGATCAGCTCGGCCCGCAGCTGGTCGGTCCAGACGACGTCCGTCAGGGGCCGGTAGACGTGCAGCGTGCCGGCGATGCGGCGGGCGGAGCGCCGCAGCAGCCGGACGGCCTCGGTCGCGTCCTCCGCGTCCGAGCCGCTCTCGCCGTGCAGCCGCAGACTGCGCAGGAACTCCGTGGCCTGGGCGTGCAGATAGGACGAGAGCACGTCGCCGGCCGTCGCGGCGGCGGGGCCCGTGCCGATGAGAGCGGTCACGTCCTGCCGTCCCCCCGGCGGGGGCGCGGCGACCGTAACCGGCTGATCATGGGGTAGCTGAGCCACGCCGGCGCCTCCGGGCGTCTATGAGCATCTCCTGTACGTTCCTCAACGGCTTTCCGTCCGGATCGGTCGCGTGCCGCGTCCAGTTGCCGTCGGCGCCCAGGTGCCAGGAGGCCGTGCCGTCCGAGACGCCGATCTCCAGCAGCTTGCTGAGCGAGGCCCGGTGGCCCGGGTCGGTGACCCGCACGAGCGCCTCGATGCGCCGGTCGAGGTTGCGGTGCATCATGTCCGCGCTGCCCAGCCACACCTCCGGCTCCCCGCCGTTGGCGAAGGCGAACACCCGCGAGTGCTCCAGGAACCGGCCGAGGATGCTGCGCACCCGGATGTTCTCCGACAGGCCCGCGACGCCCGGCCGCAGCGCGCAGATGCCGCGCACCCACACGTCCACCGGCACGCCCGCCTGCGACGCGCGGTAGAGCGCGTCGATGACGGCCTCGTCGACCATCGAGTTGACCTTGATACGGATGGAGGCGGACCGCCCGGCACGGTGGTGGGCGGTCTCCTTGGCGATCCGCGCTATGAGCCCGTCGCGCAGCGATCTGGGCGCCACCAGCAGCCGCCGGTACGTCTCGCGGCGCGAGTAGCCGGAGAGCCGGTTGAAGAGGTCGGAGAGGTCGGCGCCGACCTGCGGGTCGGCGGTCAGCAGGCCGAAGTCCTCGTACAGCCGGGCCGTCTTGGGGTGGTAGTTGCCCGTGCCGACGTGCGAGTAGCGGCGCAGCGTGTCGCCCTCCTGCCGGACGACCAGCGAGAGCTTGCAGTGCGTCTTCAGGCCCACCAGGCCGTAGACGACGTGGCAGCCGGCCTCCTCCAGCTTCCGCGCCCACTTGATGTTGGCCTGCTCGTCGAAGCGGGCCTTGATCTCGACGAGCACGAGGACCTGCTTGCCGGACTCGGCCGCGTCGATGAGCGCGTCGACGATCGGGGAGTCGCCGGACGTCCGGTACAGCGTCTGCTTGATGGCCAGCACGTCCGGGTCGGCGGCGGCCTGCTCCAGGAACGCCTGGACGGAGGTGGAGAAGGAGTCGTACGGATGGTGCAGCAGCACGTCCCGTTCGCGCAGGGCCGCGAAGATGTCGGGCGCCGAGGCGGACTCGACCTCGGCGAGGTCGCGGTGCGTGCCCGCCACGAACTTGGCGTACTTCAGCTCGGGCCGGTCCAGCGCGGCGATGCCGAAGAGGGCGGTGAGGTCGAGCGGGCCGGGCAGCGGGTAGACCTCGGCGTCGGAGATCTTCAGCTCGCGCACCAGCAGGTCGAGGACGTAGGGGTCGATGGTCTCCTCGACCTCCAGCCGCACGGGCGGGCCGAAGCGGCGGCGCATGAGCTCCTTCTCCAGGGCCTGGAGCAGGTTCTCCGCGTCGTCCTCCTCGACCTCCAGGTCCTCGTTGCGGGTGACCCGGAACATGTGGTGGTCGAGCACCTCCATGCCGGGGAAGAGCTCCTCCAGGTGCGCCGCGATGACGTCCTCCAGCGGCACGTAGCGCTGCGGCGAGGCCTCCAGGAAGCGGGGCAGCAGCGGCGGCACCTTCACGCGCGCGAAGTGGTCGTGCCCGCTGACGGGGTTGCGCACGACGACGGCGAGGTTGAGCGAGAGGCCCGAGATGTACGGGAAGGGGTGCGCCGGGTCCACGGCCAGCGGCGTCAGCACCGGGAAGATCTTCTGCCGGAAGAGCGTGAACAGCCGCTCCTGCTCCTTCTCCGTCAGCTCCGACCAGCGGTTGAGGTGGATGCCCTGCTCGGCAAGCTCCGGCGCCACGTCCTGCTGGAAGCAGGCGGCGTGCCGGGCCATGAGCTCCCGGGAGCGGGTCCAGATCAGCTCCAGCACCTCGCGGGGCTGGAGGCCGGAGGCGGAGCGGGTGGCCACGCCGGTGGCGATGCGGCGCTTGAGGCCCGCGACCCGCACCATGAAGAACTCGTCCAGGTTGCTCGCGAAGATCGCCAGGAAGTTCGCCCGCTCCAGCAGCGGCGTGGCCGGGTCCTCGGCCAGCTCCAGCACCCGCTCGTTGAAGGCCAGCCAGCTGCGCTCGCGGTCCAGGAACCGCCCCTCGGGCAGCGGCTCGGCCCCCTCCCCGGCCTCCTCCTCGCCGACGTGCGGGTACCCCTCGCCGTGGGCCGCCGCGCGGGCCTGGTGCGGGTCGTACCCGTCCCCGTACGGGACCTCGTATCCCCCGAGGTCCGCGTCGAGATCCGGGCCGAGCTCCGGAAGGGCGGCGTGGGCGTCCGCGTTCGGCCGGTGGGCGGCGATGAACCCCACCGGGTGGGTGTGGTCGTTCATACCCCCATTCTTCCGCGCCGCGCCCAGGTCGGGCGCGACGGAACCGGGAGCGGGCGCGGCACGGAGCCGCCGTTTCGGGGCGGAAGGCACAGCGGGCTGCATTCGGCAAGGCTCGCAACCGCGATTGAATGCGGGGTAACGCGAACATGGCATCCACCTGACCTATGGCCTGACCTGTGGCCTGACCTGTCGCCTGCGCGGCGGGCCGTTTGACAGGGCTGTACCGCCTCCCGCACCCTTTCACTAGTCAAGTGGTGAAAGGGTGATGCGCGTGGTCGAGTTCCGCATCGACCGGCGCAGCGGAGTCGCCACGTATCTGCAGATCGTCCAGCAGGTCAAGCAGGCCCTGCGGCTCGGACTGCTCGCGCCCGGGGACAAGCTGCCCACGGCCAAGGAGGTCGTGGCCGCCACCGCCATCAACCCCAACACCGTCCTGAAGGCGTACCGCGAGCTCGACCGCGAGGGGCTGGTCGAGGCCCGCCCCGGCCTGGGCACCTTCGTCCGGCGCTCGCTCGCCCGGCCCGGGGCCGCGGCGGACTCGCCGCTGCGGGCCGAGCTCGCCGGGTGGGCCGAGCGGGCCCGCGCGGCCGGACTCGACCGCGAGGACGTGGCCGCGCTGGTCGCATCCGTGTTGGAGGAGCACTTCGGATGAGCAATCTGTCGTTCGCCCCGGACCGCACCGCCGTCGAGGCGGTCGGGCTGGGCGTGAGGTACCGGCGGCGCGGCTGGGCGCTGCGGGACTGTTCCTTCCGGGTGCCCGCGGGGCGCGTCTGCGCGCTCGTCGGGCCGAACGGCGCGGGCAAGTCCACGCTGCTCGCCCTCGCCGCCGGGCTGCTGCGGCCCGCCGAGGGCTCGCTCGAACTGCTCGGCGGCGCGCCGGCCGCCCCGGGCGTACGGCCGCGCGTCGCCTATCTGGCCCAGGACAAGCCGCTCTACCCGAACTTCACCGTCGCCGAGACGCTGCGCATGGGCCGCGAGCTCAATCCGGCCGGCTGGGACGCGGCCGCCGCCGAGCGGCTCGTACGGGACGGAAACCTTTCGCCGGACGCGCGGATCGGGTCGCTCTCCGGCGGTCAGCGCACGCGCGTCGCGCTCGCGCTCGCCTTCGGCAAGCGGCCCGAAGTGCTGCTGCTCGACGAGCCGCTGAGCGACCTCGACCCGCTCGTGCGGCACGAGATGACGGCCGCCCTGATGACCGAGGCCGCCGAGCACGCCACCACCGTGGTCATGGCTTCGCACGTGCTCTCCGAGCTGGAGGGCATCTGCGACTACCTGGTGCTGCTCACCGACGGGCGGGTGCGGCTCGCGGGCGAGGTGGAGGACCTGCTGTCCGTCCACACGCTCGTCACCGGACGGCACGAAGGGGGCGGCACGCCGCGTGAGTTCGGGCCGCCGCACACCGTCGTCGAGCAGCGCGTCACCGGACGGCAGCTCACCGCGCTCCTGCGCACCGACGGACCGCTCGCCGGCGGCCCCTGGGAGTGCGCCGAGCCCTCCCTGGAGGAGCTCCTCCTCGCCTACCTCCGCGACGGCGGCGCACCCGCCCTGCTCACCCCGAGCGCCGAACCGCGCTCCCGCACCCCGAAAGCGGTGGCATGACGGCCGCGGCCACGGCCACGCCCCGAATAGGCACGGGACTCGTCCGGCTGGTGCTGCGTCAGCACCGCTTCGCGGCGTGGGCGGCGCTCGCCGTGCTGGTCGCGCTCGTCGTCGAACTCGTCTGGCTGCGCTCTGCCATGACCGGCTACCTCGACGCCCACCACCTCCGCACCGCCTGCACGCCCGACGGCGTCGACTGCGACCCGGCGGCCTACTCGTACGTCGTCGGCTTCCGCTCCACGTACGGCGACGCGCTGCACTACAACGGGCTGCTGCTCGAACTCCTGCCGCTGGCCGTCGGGGCGTTCGTGGCCGGCCCGATGGTGGCGCGCGAACTGGAGAGCGGCACGTACAAGTTCGCCTGGACGCAGGGCATCACGCCGGCGAGCTGGCTGGCCACCAAGCTGGCCGTCCCGGCGGTGGCCCTGCTGGGCGGGCTGTCGCTGCTGGCGGCGGTCTACACGTGGTGCTGGCACGCGGCTCCCGCGGCGCTGCTGCCGGGCCAGGTCTGGTACCTGTCCTTCGACATGCTCGGCCCGGCGCCGGTCGCCGACGCGCTGCTCGCCGTCGCGGTCGGCGCGCTGGTCGGGCTGCTCGCCCGGCGCACGGTTCGGGCCATGGCCGTGGCCCTGGCCGGCGTCTACGCGGCGCTGTCCGTCACGGGCGACTGGCTGCGCCGGATGCTGGTCAGCCCGGTGACGGACCTGTCCGCCGACGTGCCGGGGCTCGTCCGGGCCAACACGTGGATCGTCGAACGCGGCCTGGTCACGGCGTCGGGCGGCCGCGCGCCCGAGCCGTCGTGCGAGGTGGGCGCCGCCCTGAACGACTGCGCCGCGCGCGCCGGCGCGCGCGGCTGGTACCTCGACTACCACCCGCAGTCCCACTTCTGGCCCCTCCAGTGGACCCACACGGCGGTAACGCTGGCGCTGGCCGTGACGGTAGCGACGACGGCCCTGTACTGGACGCGCCGCCGGTAGCCCATGCGGGCGGCTCGGACAACCGGGGGCGGCCCCCGAGGCCGTCCGCCGCAACGGCGGCCCCAAGGCCCACAAGCCGGCCCGGCACCGCCGGACTACGCCGTGTCGCCCGAGCACCGCTGCGGCGGAAAAAGGGGTGCCCGGCCCTGGCCAGGCTTCTCTTCCCGCCGCAACGGCGGCCGGCCCAGACGGCGAGGGCCCGGCGGCCCCACGACGGCCCAAGCCCCCGGCCACCGGCCGGCCCGGCACCGCCGGACTACACCGCCTCGGCCGATCACCGCCGCGGCGGAAAAAGGGGTGCCCGGCACCCCCTCCCGCTCCCGACCACTGGCCGGGTTTCCCTTCCCGCCGCAACGGCGGCACGCCACCACGGCGAGGGCCCGGCGGCCATGCGACGGGCCCGAACCCCCGGCCGCAGGCCGGCCCGGCGCCCCCGGAGGGTTATGCCTCCGTGCGGTACATCAGGTCCGTTTCGTGGGTCTCGAACCCCAGGCGTTCGTACACGCTCACCGCCGCCGTGTTGTCGGCATCGACGTACAGCATCGCCGTCGGAAGGCCGCGCCCGGCGAGGTGGCGGAGGCCCACCGTCGTGAGGGCCTTGCCCAGGCCGCCGCCCTGGGCGCCCGGGCGGACGCCCAGGACGTAGACCTCGCCCAGGCCGCCCTCCTCCGGGTGGACCTTGGTCCAGTGGAAGCCGACGAGCTCGCCCGCCCGCTCGGCCAGGAAGAAGCCCTCGGGGTCGAACCAGGACGCCGCCTTGCGGTCGTCGAGGTCGCGCTGGGTGAGCGCGCCCTGCTCGGGGTGGTGGGCGAAGGCCGCGGCGTTGAGCGCGAGCCAGGCCGCGTCGTCCTCGCCGGGGCGGAACGTCCGCACGGAAACCCCCGCGGGGAACACCGGGTCCGGCAGGTCGAGCCCGCGCAGCGGCCGCCGCATCTGGCGCAGCTCGCGGAACAGGCTCAGCCCCAGCACCTGCGCCAGGTGCCGCGCCGCGGCGTGGCCGCCGTGGGCCCAGACGCGCAGCCGCTTGCCGGACTCCGACAGCAGCGCGTTCCCGAGCGCCCGGCCGTGCCCGCGCCCCCGCAGGGACGGGTGCACGACGAACTCGCCCGCCGGCGCCTCCACCGGATCACGGTCCTCCAGCTGTCCGTAGCCGACGAGTTCCCCGGCCGTGTCGCTCAGCAGGACGTGCCGCACGCCCTCCCGGCGCCCCCGGAGCTGGAGGCGGCCCTGCTCGGAGACGGCTGGCTGGCCGTCCACCGCGGCCGACTCGTCCAGCAGCCGCAGCACCCAGTCGGCCTGCTCGGGCGTCAGCTCCTCCAGCACCTCGATCCGGCGCTGCCCGCTCACGTCAATCACCTCGTCGCTCATGGCACGAGCCTACGACCGGACCGCCCCGCCCACGTCACCCATCCGTTACCGGACCCCTCCTGCCGGGCTACGCGCGTCAACCGTATGCTGCGGGCCGACCAGCCAAACCCCCAACAGACCCACGAGGGGAACCCATGCCCGCGAAGCCGCCGCACCGGCGCCTCGCCAGACGCCTCGCCCTGACCACGACCGTGCTCGCCGCCTCCGCCGGCGCGGTGGTCACGTCGGTCGCCGTCACGCCCGCCGGCGCGGCCACCCCGCGCCACCACGGCAACCGCACGGTCGACGTGCAGCTGCTGTCCTTCAACGACTTCCACGGCAACCTGGAGCCGCCGCAGGGCTCCTCCGGGACGGTGGCGGAGACCCAGCCCGACGGCACGAAGAAGGTCATACCGGCCGGTGGCGTCGAGTACCTCGCCAACTCGCTGCGTACCGCCCGCAAGGGCCACCCGTACACGGTGACGGCGGCCGCCGGCGACATCGTCGGGGCCAGCCCGCTGCTGTCGGGGCTCTTCCACGACGAGCCGACCATCGAGGCGATGAACAAGCTCGGCCTCGACGTCACCTCCGTGGGCAACCACGAGTTCGACGAGGGCCGCGCCGAGCTGACCCGTATGCAGAAGGGTGGCTGCCACCCGAAGGACGGCTGCTACGAGAAGGGCAAGACCTTCAAGGGCGCCGACTTCCCGTACCTCGCCGCGAACGTGACGGACGAGAAGACCGGCAAGCCGATTCTCAAGCCGTACACGGTCTGGCAGCACAACGGCGTCAAGATCGGCTTCATCGGCGTCACGCTCAAGGGCACGCCGGACGTCGTCACGGCCGAGGGCGTCAAGGGCCTGAAGTTCGGCGACGAGGTCGAGACGATCAACAAGTACGCCAAGGAACTCGACCGCCAGGGCGTGAAGTCGATCGTCGCGCTCATCCACGAGGGCGGTCTGCCGTCCTCCGGCTCGTACAACTACAACTGCGACACGCCCGGCCCGGGCGCCGGCATCTCCGGTCCGATCGTCGACATCGCCAAGAAGATCACGCCGAAGGTCGACGCGCTGGTCACCGGCCACACGCACGCCGCGTACACCTGCACGATCCCGGACCCGTCCGGCGCCCCGCGCACGGTGACGTCGGCGGCCTCGTTCGGCCGGCTGTACACGGACACCACGCTGACGTACGACCGCCGGACGAAGGACATCGTCCGCACCAGCGTCAAGAGCCCGCGCACGGGCAACCACGTCGTCAACCGCGACCAGCCCAAGGCCGCGGACATGACCTCGCTCATCCAGCGCTGGAACAAGCTGGCGGCGCCGGTCGCCGACAAGCCCGTCGGCTACATCTCGGCCGACGTCAACGGCCGCGGTTCCGAGGCGTACGAGAAGCCGCTGGGCGACGTCATCGCGGACGCCCAGCTGGAGGGCCTGGCCCCGGCCGGCAAGGGCGGCGCGCAGATCACGTTCATGAACCCGGGCGGCATCCGTTCCGACCTGGCGTACAAGGCGTCGGGGGCCGAGGGCGACGGCGTCGTGACCTACGGCGAGGCGTTCACCGTCCAGCCGTTCACGAACATGATGAAGAGCTTCGACCTCACCGGCGCGCAGCTGATCGCCGCGCTCCAGCAGCAGGTGAGCGGCCCGAACCAGGCCGAGCCGAAGATCCTCCAGGTCAGCAAGGGCCTGACCTACACGCTGGACCTCACGAAGACCGGCGCGGACCGGATCGTGACGTCGTCGGTGAAGCTGAACGGCCAGCCGATCGACCCGGCGAAGACCTACCGCGTCGCGGCGAACGAGTTCCTCGCGGGCGGCGGTGACGGCTTCCCGGCGTTCAAGGAGGGCACGAACAAGCTGGTCGGCCCGTCCGACCTGGACGTCTTCATCGCGTACCTGGGGGCGCACTCCTCGAAGGGCGCGCCGCTGGCGCCGCCGGCGCCGGAGCGCATCACGGTCGTGAAGTAACGAAGAGCAGTCGAGGGGCCCGGCGCGTGCGCCGGGCCCCTCACGCATGGTCAGAGCCGTTGCCGGACCAGGTCCTCCAGCGAGCCCTCCGGCACATGGCCGTCCGGCGTGAGCTTGTCCACCACCCGGGGCAGGGCCTCCGCCAGCCGGTCGGCGGCCTGCTCGGGGGTGACCCCGCCCTGCTGGGCGACGTGGTCGAGCGCCTGGTAGGGCAGGGCCTGGGCGATCTCCGGGCCGCTGACGGACTGGTTGGAACCGGTGCCGATCCAGGAGTCGGTCTTCGCGCCGAGCCCGGCGTCGTGCAGCGCGGTGACGAGCCCCTGCAACGGGTTGCCGCCGGCCTGGCCGCTGTCACCGGTCACGCCGAGCAGCGCGGCCACCAGCGGCCCGTCCCCGCCGTCGCCGCCCAGCAGCCGGCCCAGGAGACCGCCGAGGTCGTCGCCCGCCATAGCCGTCACCCTTCCGCTCACTCGCTCGCACCCAGTACATCCGCACCCCCGGCACTTCGCAATCGGAGCGTGTCGCCCCGGCCGGGCGCGTCAGCCGAGCTTCGCCCTCAGCAGCGCGGCCGTCTCGGCGATCAGGGCGTCGCTGGCCGCCGCCTTGGCGTTCCCCGTCGTGGTGGTCGTGAGGACGGACAGCACGACGGGTGAGCCGTCCGGGGTCCAGGCGATGCCCACGTCGTTGCCGGTGCCATAGCTTCCGGTGCCGGTCTTGTCGCCGACGGTCCAGCCGGCGGGCAGGTTCTTGCGGAAACGCTCGTCGCTGGTGGTGTTGGCCAGGAGCCAGCCCTTGAGCCGTTCGCGGTCCCCGCGGTCGAGGGCGTTCCCGACCACGAGCCGGGCGTAGGTCTGCCCGATGGCGCGGGGGGTGGTGGTGTCGGTGAGGCGCCCGGGCTCGGCGGTGTTGAGATCGGGCTCCCACCGGTCGAGCCGGGTGACGCGGTCGCCGAGCGAGCGGCAGAGGCGGGTGACGGCCGACGGGCCGCCCAGCTCGGTGAGCAGCAGGTTCGCGGCGGCGTTGTCGCTGAAGGAGATGGCCGCGGCGCAGAGCTCCTCGATCGTCATGCCGTTGGCGACGTTCTCGGGCCGGCCGGTGATCTTGTCGTAGCCCGACTTCTCCGCGTACTCCTTGGTGTAGTGCACGCGCTTGGCCAGGAACTCGCCGTCGCGGTCCAGGTCCCGCAGGACGGCCGCCACGGCGAGGGTCTTGAACGTCGAGCACATCGGGAAGAGGTCGTCGGCGTTGTGGCGGACCGTTCTGCCGGTCCGCAGGTTGCGCGCGAACACGCCGAGGCGTGCGGAGTACCGGCGCTCCAGCTCGCCGAACCGGCGGGCAATCGCGTCCGCGCCGGGCGTCGACGCGAAGGCCGTCCCGCCGCCCGCGGAGAAGGCGGCGGCCAGCGCCGCTCCGGCGCCGAGGGTGAGCATGGTGCGGCGTGACGGGGTGCGTGCTGCTGTGGTCTCCACGATGGATGTCCTCTCTGTGGCCACGTTGCCGGTCAACACGCACGCTGTGGGGCGACTGGTTCCACTTCCGCCACATCCAGCCCATCTGGCTGGTTTCGCCCCACGGCCCCAATGGGTTGCCTCAGGCCCCCACAGTCCCGTCGATCCCCTCGCGCAGGAAGTCCGCGTGGCCGTTGTGGCGCGCGTACTCGTGCATCAGGTGCAGCATCACCATGCGCAGCGAGACTTCCTCGTCCCACCGGTCGAAGTAGCCCGTGACGTCGAGGGATCCGGCCTCCTCCTCGATCCGCCGCGCGTGCTCGACCTCCGCCCGCCACGCCGCGAACGCCTCGGAGCGGGTGGCGCCGCTCGCGTCGTACGCCGCCTGGAAGTCGCCCTCGTCCGACCACACCAGCGGAAGGTCCTCGCCGTTGATCACGCGCCGGAACCAGGTCCGCTCCACTTCGGCCATGTGCCGCACCAGCCCCAGCAGCGACAGCGTGGAGGGCGGCATCGACTGCCGGCGCAGTTCCTCGTCGGTGAGCCCGTCGCACTTCATGGCGAGCGTGGCGCGGTGGAAGTCGAGAAACGAGCGCAGCATCTCGCGCTCACCGGCTATGACGGGCGGGCCGATACGTTCGGTGGTCACGGCGGTTCCTTTCGGCGGGGAGGGGCGAGTGGATCACAGCGATCACCGTTCGGCAAGAGCCCCTTCCGGCCCGTCCGGCCGACGCCCGAACGAGGCATCCGCCCGCGTCGCGGCCTCTCAGCCGCGACCGGCCCGCCCCTCGTACGGGCTGTGCATCGCGAGGTACCGGATCTCCAGATCGCACTCCAGGTACTCCATGCGCCGCTCCCAGAAGTCCCGCAGGTGGGGCAGCGCCAGGTGGGCGTTCAGGTCCTCCTCGCTGCGCCACGCCTCGTAGAAGACGAAGACGCCCGGCTCGTCCCGGTCCTCGTGGAAGTGGTACTCCAGGCAGCCGGGCTCCTGCCGCGTCGGCTCGACGAACGAGAGCAGCAGCTGCCGCAGTTCGTCGGCGCGCTCGGGCTTGGGACGGGCGATGCCGACGAGCGTGAACGGCTGATCCATGAGGGCCTCCCCTGACAAGGTACGACTTCGTTCGTACCTCGCCGGACGGTAGCGGGCGGCGAGGTACGATGCAAGCCGTACCTGGGAGGTGTGTGCCGATGCCCGACGAAGAGGGGCACCCCGAGCCGGCCGAGATGGAACTCGGCAGGGTCCTGTCGGCGCTGGCCGACCCCCTGCGGCGGCGCGTCGTGCGCGAACTGGCGGCCGGCCCCGACGGCGAGGCGCGCACCTGCAGCTCGTTCGGGCTGCCCGTCAGCAAGGCGACGGTCACCCATCACTTCCGCGCGCTGCGCGAGGCGGGCCTGATCCGCCAGGTCGACCGGGGCAACAGCCGGATGGCCACCCTGCGCCGGGCGGACATCGAGCGGCGGTTCCCCGGCCTGCTGGGGCTGCTGGTGGCGGAGGAGGCCGCCGGGGACGTGTGAGGACCCCGGGGCCGCGACCGCGCCTCAGCCCTACGCGGTGACCGGGCCGCCCAGGTGCCGGGCGAAGAACCGGACCGCGCTCTCGGCCTCGAACCTGGGCAGTTCCTTGTGCCGGCCCGAGTTCACGTGCAACGACTTCTCCTTCGAGGCGAAGGCGTCGAACAGCGCGAGGCCCTCCTCGCGGGAGATGTGCTCGTCGTCCCACTGCATGTCGTACTCGATCGGGATGGTGATCCGCTTCGCCTGCTCGGCCAGGACATCCGGCCAGTGCTGACCGAAGACGGCGGCCGTGATCCGGGGCTCGCCCGCCACGAACGGCATGCCGATCGCGGTGCCCATGTTGATGCCCCAGTAGCCGACCGGCCCGTCGGTGCCGATCTCCGGAAGCTCCTGGAGGGCGTCCAGCATCGTCCGGTACTCGGGCACGGCGAGCTCCGCCAGGTGGGCGTTGTAGCGGACGACGATCGGGCCTTCCGGCTCGCCCGCCGCCCGTGCCGCGAACAGCGCGGCGATCTCTTCCTCGTCGTGCGCCGTGCGCGGCCGGTCGCCGTGACCGGGCGCGTCGATGACGGCGACGTGGAAGCCGCAGCCGGTCACGAGGAGACGGGCGCGGCCGGCCATCGCCGGGTGCTTCTTGTGGTTGCCACCGCCATGGCCCATCAGGACCAGGGGCGCGCGATCGGCGCCGGAAGCCGGCGACCAGAGAACTCCGGGGACGCCGCCCACGGTGAATTCGCGCTCGACGATGCCGTTGGACGACGACTGGGAGGTGAACTGCAGAGAGTGCATAGGTGTTGCCTTTCGGGAGTGCCTTGTTGTCGAGGCGCTCCCGGCGACACCTGCGTCAGTCGCCGGCCGTGAGGGGAAGGGGGAGCACCCACGTCGATACAGCGTTCACGGGTCTCACCTCCTCTGGCGGCATCACGGTCGGCTGAAAGCTATCAGCCCGGTGATCATCCCGCGAGCCCCTTTTTTTTGTCGCCCGCTCAGCCGATGAGACGGCGGGTCAGCGTCATCAGACGCGCACGCGCTTCGGCGTCGTACGCCTGCTCGTGCGCCCGCGTGTCGGTGAACCGGTCGAAGTAGCGGCCGGTGGTGGCGGCGAGGTCCGGGTCGGTGACCAGCCGTACGGTGGGCCGCACCCCTTCGTCGACGGTGGTGACGGGGGTCAGGCCGTACTCGCGCACCCCGTTGGTGTCCATGAGATGGGCGGGGTGGAGGGCGTTCACCGTGACGCCGCTGCCTTCCAGCTCTGCGGCCAGCTCGAACGTCGCCATGATCAGGGCGAGTTTGCTGCGGCAGTACGCGCGCAGCCCCTCGTACCCCTGCTCCAGCATGACGTCGTCGAAGTCGACGGCCTCCTGCCCGATCGAGGCCACGTTGACGACGCGGGCGGGCGCGGAGGCGGTGAGCAGCGGCAGCAGATCGCGTGCGAGGGCGTAGGGGGCCAGATGGTTCACGGCGAACCGCAGCTCGTGTCCCTGCCGGCTCAGCTCCCGCTTGAGCGGGTCGGCTCCGCCGCCCGCGACGGCGTTGTTGACCAGCGCGTCGAGCCGGGGCTCGGCGGCGCGGACGCGCTCGGCCATGGCGTGCACCTGGTCGAGGTCGGCCAGGTCGGCGAGGTAGGTACGGACCTCGCCCCCGGCCGCGACGGCCGCCGCCTCGGCGGCGACGGCGTCGAGGCGCCCCTGGTCGCGGCCGTGCAGCAGGACGGTGTACCCCTGCGCGGCGAGGTCGAGTGCGATGCCGCGGCCCAGGCCCTGGGTCGCGCCGGTGATCAAGACGGTGGATCGGCTCATGGGACCAGCCTGGCGGCCGGCGGGGGTGCGAGGGGAGAGCGCGCGGATCCTGGTGGTGCCGCCACCAGGCTGCCTGCCGCAGGTTCGCCATGGCCGGTGGGCTCATCGCTCCTCGGTTCGATGCCTTTGAGCCCGGTCGGTGTTCCGGCTGGGTCGAACGAGTGGTGGAAGGTGAAGGCGTGCGGCGCGTAACCGTTGTCGTGGAGGTGTTCCAGCCTGGTAACCCCGTCCTGCCAGACGGGTATTGCGCCGTCGGTGACCCACCAGAGCACGTAACTCGGGTGTCCCGTCCTCTCGAACCAGTCGTAACGCCTGTTGAGCGCCGTGCGGTGCAGACCGGCGTAGATGGCGTCGAAGGCGGATCGCAGGTCGGTCCAGAGTGAGAGGGTCGCTGCCAGGGCGGTGGTCTCCACCGTGCGGCCCTTCCTGTACCAGGCCGGAACAGCGAACCCTCCCCACTCACCCCAGTCCGAGTCGAACAGGTTGCCCCGGCTGTGGTCTGCCGGTTCGGCATGAGCGATATATCCGGGGCGCCGGCCGATCTCCCGGTAGACGGCCTCACCGATTTCGTAGAACTCCTGCGTAAGGCGGGTGGGATCGGTGAGGGGTGACTTCAGGACGCCGAACGTGTACAGAGCGAGTTGGGGCATGCGTTCTCCCTGGCTGAGGGGGCCTGGTGCGGAAGTCCCTGACGGTCTCGCTGTCCGGGAGTGGACTCGATCCGGCGGCTTGCGCGTCGGGGCAGAGAGGCCCGTACGCCTGCGGGCGGCGCCGGATGTCAGGAGAAGATAGCCCCCGCCGCAGGCCCTGTCTAAGTTGCCTTTTCCCTGCCCAAGTGCCCTTTCGCAGAGGCCCGGAGGGGGCTGACGTGTCGGCGGGAAGCGGCCCGCGCTGCCATGCCGGTCACTTCGGGTCGCGGTGGAACTTCGACGTCGACCAGACGTAGCCGAGCACGGTCAGGCCCGCGCACCAGGCCACCGCGAGCCATCCGTTGTTGCCGATCTCCGTGCCGAGGAGCAGGCCGCGCAGGGTTTCGATGGCGGGGGTGAAGGGCTGGTACTCGGCGACCGGCTGGAACCAGCCGGGCATGGCGTGGAGCGGGACGAAGGCGCTGGACAGGAGCGGCAGCAGGATCAGCGGCATCGCGTTGTTGCCGGCGGCCTCCGCGTTCGGGCTGACCAGGCCCATGCCGACCGCGATCCAGGTGAGCGCCGTGGCGAAGAGCACGAGCAGTCCGAACGCCGCCAGCCAGTCCAGGGCGGTGGCACCGGTGGAGCGGAAGCCGATGGCCACGGCGACCGCGCCGACGAGGACCACGCTCGCGACGGACTGCAGCACGCTGCCGATGACATGTCCGATGATCACCGAGCCGCGGTGGATCGCCATGGTGCGGAAGCGGGCGATGATGCCCTCGGTCATGTCGTTGGAGACGGAGACCGCGGTGCCGACCACGGTGCTGCCGACGGTCATCAGCAGCAGGCCCGGGACGAGGTAGGCGATGTACGCGGAGCGGTCCGCATGGCCGCTGCCGCTGATGCCCGCGCTCATGGTGTCGCCGAAGACGTAGACGAAGAGCAGCAACAGCATGATCGGCGTGAGCAGCAGGTTCAGGGTCATGGACGGGTAGCGCCGGGCGTGCAGGAGGTTGCGGCGCAGCATGGTGGAGCAGTCGCGCACGGCCAGGGACAGGGTGCTCATCGGACGGTCTCCTCGGTCCGGTCGGTGACGTTCCCCGCGCCGCCGGTCAGGGCGAAGAAGACGTCGTCGAGGTCGGGGGTGTGCACGGTCAGTTCGTCGGCCTCGATGCCGGCCGCGTCCAGCCAGTCGAGGATGGAGCGCAGTTCGCGCTGGCTGCCGTCGCTGGGGATCCGCAGGGTGAGGGATTCGTCGTCCGGAGAGGCCTCGCGCAGGGCGGAGGCGGCGGACCGGTACGCGGCCGGGTCGGTGAAGCGGAGGCGGATGTGCCCGCCGGGCACGATCCGCTTCAGCTCCCCGGCCGTGCCCTGGGCGGCGATCCTTCCGTCGTTGAGCACGGCGATGCGGTCGGCGAGCTCGTCCGCCTCCTCCAGGTACTGGGTGGTGAGGAAGACGGTGACGCCGCCGGAGACCAACTCGCGGATGATCTGCCACATGTTGTGGCGGGAGCGCGGGTCGAGGCCGGTGGTCGGCTCGTCGAGGAAGATGATCCTCGGGCCGCCGACCAGGGTCATCGCGATGTCGAGGCGGCGCTTCATGCCGCCGGAGTAGGTGGAGGCGGGCTTCTTCGCGGCCTCGGTGAGGTCGAAGCGTTCCAGCAGCCCGGCGGTGACCCGCCGCCCCTCGCGCTTGGAGAGGTGGTGCAGGTCCGCCATGAGCCACATGTTCTCCTCGCCGGTGATCAGACCGTCGACGGCGGAGAACTGCCCGGTGACGCCGATCGCGGCACGCACCGCCTGGGGGTGGGTGGCCAGGTTGTGGCCGCCGATGTGGATGTCGCCGCTGCCCGGGTCCGGGGAGACGAGGGTGGAGAGGATCTTCACGGCGGTCGTCTTGCCGGCGCCGTTCGGGCCGAGCAGGGAGAAGATCGTTCCTTCGGGCACGGCGAGGTCGACTCCGTCGAGGACGGTCTTGTCGCCGTAGGACTTGCGCAGCCCGTTCGCCGCGATGGCCAGGTCGGTCATGGGGAGTGACTCCTCTTACGGGTCTTACGGGTCTTTACAGGCTGCGGGCGGCGATGTCGCCGTGGGAGGTGGTGGCGCGGATGGCGAGGCCGGCGGTGCCGTCGTTCTTGAGGGAGTTGCTGATGCGGCCGTAGGCGGTGTGGGCGTCCAGGGAGGCGGAGACGCCGGCGGCGGCGGTGACCGAGATGTCGCCGGAGTGGGTGTGGAGCACGACCGTGCCGCGCCCGGCCTCGGCGATGCGGATGGCGCCCCGCGCGGTGCTGATGTGCGCGGAGCCGTTCAGCCGGCCGACCTCGACGTCGCCGTCGACCGCGGTGAGGCGGAGGCTCGCGGCCTCGTCGAGCTTGATCCGGCGGTACGCCCCCTCGAAGACGACCTCGCCGAGCCGCCCGACGCCGCGGAGCTCGGCGGCACCGGTCCTGGCCTCGACGCGGGAGCCGGCAGGCAGCTGGACGGTGACCTCGACGGAGCCCGAGGGGCCGAAGTACTGGTTCTTCGCCTCCGGGGCCTGGATCCGCAGGACGCCGTCGGCGTAGGCGACCTGGATCTGCTCCGCCGCCTTCACGTCGCGGCCCTTCGAGGCGTTCGCGGGCAGGACCTCGACGGTGGTGTCGGTGCGGTCGGCGGCGACGAACTGCACGCGCCCGGCGGGGATGTCGAGGACGGCGGCGATCGGGGCGGTGGTGGCGAACTTCTGCATCGTGGGCTCCTTGAGCTCGTTGTTTCCGATGACGGAAAAGCTACGTTGCGTTCAAGGAACCGGCAACACGCTTGTTGCATCGAAGTTCTGTTTGTGCAGCTCAGAGCCACAATATCGTTGCAACGACCTGCGAAGTAACGCAACAGCAACCCACCCGGCCGTTGCAATGAGCCAGGAATGAACGCTATGCTGGAGGCGTCAGGCAAGCACACAAGGGAGTTCGTGATGCCGGGAGGCAGGCTCACCCAGCAGGAACGTCAGCAGATCGCGCTGGGGCTGGCCGACGGCCTCGCCTACGCGGAGATCGCCAGGCGTCTCGACCGCCCCACCTCGACGGTCACCCGCGAGGTGATGCGCAACGGCGGCCCCACCGCCTACCGCGCCGACCTGGCCCACCGCGCCACCGAACGCCGCGCCCACCGGCGGAGCAAGCCGGCCGCGCCCGGGGGGCCGCAGGCGCTCGCGCAGACCCACGGACGCGACGCGGAGGCGGTGCGCGAGTACGAGGAGGTGTTCACCACCGTCCTCATGCAGTCGGGCACGCCCAAGATGATGGCCCGGGTGCTGGCCTGCCTCTGCACCAGCGACGCGGGCAGCCTCACCGCGTCCGAACTCGTCCAGCGCCTCCAGGTCAGCCCGGCGTCCATCTCCAAGGCGATCGCGTTCCTGGAGGAACAGGGCCTCGTCCGCCGGGAACGCGACGAGCGCCGCCGCGAGCGCTACATCGTCGACGACGACGTCTGGTACCAGTCCATGATGGCTAGCGTCCGGGGCACCACCCAGCTCGCCGAGACCGCACGGCAGGGCGTCGCCGTCCTCGGCCGCGGCACCCCGGCCGCCGCCCGCCTCGAGAACATCGCCCGCTTCCTCGACTTCGTCTCCGAGAGCCTCGCCCGCGCCGCGGACCAGGCCCGCGAAGTCCTTCACACGGGGCCGGCTGCGCCTTAGCGTTCCCCGCGGAGACCCAGGTCGAGCGTCCCCGCCCCGGCCGCCTGACGGCGGCCATTCCTTGCCGTTCACCCCTCCTTGACGGCGCGCAGGAGGGACCGGAGGGCAGCGGGGGTGGCGGTGAGGACGCGGTCGGGGTCTTCGCTCTCTCGTAACTTCACAACGCCGCTAACTGCGCGCGCGGCACTCAGACATGCATCGCCTTCGCTGCAGTAGCTTGACTTCTGCCAACGGATTGGGGACATGAGTCTTCCTTCACAGGTCCTGAGCAATGCTGCGGATGAAGTCACGTGACTCGCTCTCCTTGAGCGCTGCCGCTTCCATCCTGTCCAGGAGGAGCCGGTACTTCCCCAACTGCGCCTCAGCGTCGAGCATTACTGAGCCGTGCGATTGATCAAGGTGCACGGTGTCGAGCTGCTCCACCGGGCCGACGGCATAACACACCGATTGCCCAGATCCCGGGTACGCTCCTGCGTCGAATGGGATGACCAAGACAGTGACATGTTCTCGGTCGCTCATGTCGAGCAGGTGTTCAAGTTGCCGCCGTGCGACCTCCCGTCCACCGAACTTCATACGCAAAGCGGCCTCGTGAACAATCGTCCGGTACGGCGTGGGTCGGTCCCTGTAAAGAACCTCCTGGCGCTTGATGCGGTAGGACACGCGGTGCTCCACCTCTGGCGGCGAGAGTTCGGAGACCCCGTTTCGAAAGACCTCTCGCGCATGTTCCACCGTCTGCAACAACCCGGGAATATGCGCTGTATACGCCGTGCGCAGACTGACGGCATGGTGTTCCAGCTCCGCCAGGTCGAGCAGGCTCGACGCCATGACCTCTCGGTACTCCTCCCACCACCCACGTTTGCGCTCAATGGCCATGCTGACGAGCCCCTCGATCAACGCCTCGTCCGCGCAGTCGTAATGGCGCGCCCACGAGCGGATCCGCTCGGCGCTCACACCGAAACGGCCAGCCTCGACGTTGCTGATCTGTGCCTGGCTGGTGCCGAGTATGCGGCTGGCCTCGGTGGCGGTCAGGCCCGCCCGCTCACGTAGCTTGCGCAGCTCAGCGCCCAAGCGCAGCCGACGCGCTGTCGGAGCGGGCCTCGTGGCCATCCCGTTCTCTCCTTGCCGTACACGGCGCGGCGGGTGTCACCCACACGAGCGCACATCTCAAGTATTTGCAGAACTCGCCTCAATCTACATGTCGTTGAGCGGTACGTTGTGGCTCCGCCGCGAACGCGGAAGCGCACCGCCCCGTATCACTGGGCGGCAATGACACCGCGCGGCAACAGTCACCCCGCACACTCCGTTTGGGAGCCCCGCATGGGAAACACCGTATCGCCGGAGAACCCCTGGTCCTACTCGCTGAACCTGCCGCACGACCCGCGGTCGGCGCGGATCGCGCGGGTGACCCTGCGCGGGGTGATGAACTGCCACGACTTGCCCGAACTGCTGGACGTCACCGAGGTGTTGGTCAGCGAACTGGTGACCAATTCCTACCTCTACTCCGACGGTCCGTGCGAGATCCGCGTGCGGCAGGTGGACGCGGACACCGTCCGCCTCAGCATCTGGGACACCAACCCGGACATCCCCGCGCCCTTCGACACGTTCCCGCGCGGGAAGTGGAGCAAGCTGGTGCCGTCCCCGCCGCCGCCGGAGCCGGATCCGCTGGCGACGTGCGGGCGGGGGCTGCTGATCGTGCGGTTGTGCGCGGAGAACTGGGGGAGCTGGTCGATCGGCGAGTCGTTCCCGGGTGTGACCGGGAAGCTGCTGTGGTGCGAGATCGGCCGGAAAACATGCCCGTACGGCGCAGCCGCGTGAGAGCTTGATCTTCACCGGACCGCCGCACACGGGAGGCAGACGCACATGGCCAGACTCACCGGCGAGATCACCTGGTTCGACCAGGCCAAGGGGGCCGGCTTCATAGCCCCGGCCGACGGGACCCGGAACGTGTACGTCTACCGCACGTCACTGCGTGACGGCGGGGCCGCCCCGGAGGTCACCGAGGGGGTGCGCGTCGACTTCGAGCTCGTCGACGGCCGGAACGGCCCCACCGCCGTCGACGTGGTCATTCTGTAGGAGTCGACACCTTCGACACGTGGTCGTCGCGGACTTCCTGAAACCCCCGAGTTTGCGCCATGGTGCACACGGTACCGACACGACTCGGCCACGTTCGCCCACCACGCCAGAACGGCTGAAAACGGACCGGATTCCAGTGCGTACCGCTGCTACGGCGCGCATCCGGCCCGAGGTGACCGACCCGGGCGCATGCCCCCCAGGGGTGGGGGCGGCGCACGGTGTGGACGCGTGTCACCTGACCGGGCGCCCCGCTGCGGCCGCACCGAAAGAGTGGCGGCCGCATCGCCCGCGCCACGCCGATCGGCCCTGCTGACGCGCGTATCACGGCACCGGCACGGCCGGCCGGGCGCGAACACACTTCCGTCGCAGGCCACTTGATGGCACGGACGTTCACCGTCGTATCGTCCGACGATTTGACCGGTCACGGAGCGTGCCGGTAGCAATCTCCGGCGCCGCACCCCGTTCCGGCGTTCCGTTTCTCCAGCCGTCGCCCTTCGGGTCGGCGTTTCCTCGCGCGACCCCGGCGACGCCGGCGCCGCGCGCCCCCTGTCATACGACTCATGAGGAGAAGACCCGTGTTCTCTGTGCGCAACCGCATCGCCGCGGCCCTCGTTGCCGTCGCCGCCTCCGCGATCACCTTCGGGCAGGCGTCCGTCGCCCTGGCCGATGACACCGAGCCGCGCGGCCCCGTCCACCTGCCCGTCCAGATCGTCTCCCCCGCCCCGGGCAAGATCACCCAGGAGCACAAGGTGACGAACACCTACCAGTACGACCCCAAGGCGTCGGGTTCCTCCGACGACACCTCCGGTTCCTCCAGCAGCTCCTCCACCCCGCCGGCGCCGGAGCCGGGCCCGGTGGGCCAGGCCAAGGACACCGCCAACTCCGCCGTCTCGACGGTCGCCTCCGGCGCCGCGAGCACGGCCGACTCCGCCTTGAAGTAAGCCGGTTGACCGGGGCCGGCGCCACGCGCGCCGGCCCCGGCGCTGACGCCCGGTGCGAGCCACCGTGGCACGACACCCACGACGATCAAAAGGACCATCACTATGCCGAACTGCGAACGACCGGTGACGAGGCGCCCGGCGGTGTGGATGGGCGCGGGCCTTGCCGTGACGAGCCTGCTGGCCGGAGCCCTGACCAGTCCGGCGCAAGCGGATACGAAGCCGCAAGGCGAGCGCCTCTTCACCAGCAGCGGGACGTTCAAGGTGCCCAAGGGGGTCACGGACCTCACCGTCTCCGCGTGGGGCGGCGGCGGTGCCGGGGGCGGTGGTACGGGCGGTGGTGGCGGCGGGGGAGGCGGCGGTGGCGGCAAGGCCGGCGCCACCTCCGGAGGCGGCGGCGGGGGCGCGGGATCCGGCGGCTCCGGGGGCGGAGGCGGCGGGGGTGGTGGCGCGGGCGGCTTCATCCTGTGCCAGATCCAGGTCAAGTCGCCCAAGACCCTGTACATCACGGTGGGCAACGCGGTCCACCTCCTGGCCCAGAACGAACCGACGTCGTTCCCCGGCAAGGGCAGCGACGGCGGGGCCGGCGGCGGCGGGGGCACGGCCAAGGGATCCACCTTCGGCGGTGGTACGAACGGGTCGCGCGGCGCGTCGGGCAAGAAGGCCGATCCGGCCACGAACCTGCCCGGTCTGCATGTGTCGATGGTGTCCCCCGTACGGAGCCTCAAGAGCGACTCCGCCTACGTCGTGGCCCCCGGAGGCTCCCCGGGTGGCGGCGCGCAGGCCGCGCCCGGAGGCGCGTCGGGCGAGGGCGGCTACAACGGCTCGACCAGCAAGGGGTACGCCGGCGATGGCGGCAAGCCGCAGGGCCCGGGCAAGGGCGGAGCGGGCGGTGGCCCGACCGAACAGGGCTTCAAGTGCACCGGCATCCCGGCCGAGCTCGTGAACGGCACGCCCGGCAAGAACGGCGCCGACGGCAAGCCCGGCGTCTTCGGCGGCGACGGCAAGGACGGCGGCTACGGAGGCACTTCCTTCCAGGGCGGCGACCACGGAGCCGGTGGCGCCGGCGCAACAGCCGTGCACGGCCGCATGTACGGCTGCGGCGGCCGGGGCGGCGACGGAGGCGACGGCGGGCACGCCGGCTCCGGCGGCACGGGCGAAAGCGGCCAGGCCAAGCACAATCAGCGGGCCTACAACGGCTTGGCGGGCGCCAAGGGCCAGAAGGCCCAGGACGGCCAGGACGGCTGCCGCGGCGCGGTCCGCATCCAGTGGTGACCCCGGCCGGGGCACTCGGCGATGCGGGACGCCCCGCCCCCGGCTAGGGTGCGAATCATGACGGACTACGGGCGTCCGGTGCGATTCGGGATCTTCCCGACACCGGACGCCGGCCAGGTGCCCGGCATCCTCGCGCTCGCGCATCTCGCCGAGCGCGAGGACCTGGACTTCGTGGCGATCCAGGACCACCCGTACCAGAGCCGTTTCCTGGACACCTGGTCGCTGATGGCCGTCGTGCTGGCCCGCACCGAGCGGGTCCGCGTCTTCCCCGACGTGGCCAACCTGCCGCTGCGACCGCCCGCGCTGCTGGCCAAGGCGGCCGCCAGCCTCGACGTCCTCTCCGGAGGCCGCTTCGAGCTCGGGCTCGGAGCGGGCGCGTTCTGGGAGGGCATCGCCGGCATGGGCGGGCCCTCGCGGACCCCCGGCCAGGCCGCGACGGCGCTGGAGGAGGCTGTCGACGTCATCCGCCTCATGTGGTCCGGCGAACGCTCGGTGCGGTACGAGGGCGAGCACTACCGGCTGGCCGGCGTCCACCCCGGGCCCCGGCCCGCGCACCCCATCGGGATCTGGCTGGGCGTACTCGGACCGCGGCTGCTGCACATGCTGGGCCGCAAGGCGGACGGCTGGTGCCCGTCCAGCAGTTACGCGCCGCCCGGCAAGCTGCCCGCCATGCAGCGCCGCATCGACGAGGGCGCCGCCGAGGCGGGCCGCGCCCCGGGCGACATCCGCCGCGTCTACAACGTCTTCGGCACCATCACCGACGGCCCCTCCGGCGACTTCCTGACCGGCCCGCCCCGGAAGTGGGTCGAGGAGATCACCGGGCTCGTCCTGGAGCACGGCATGGACACCTTCGTCTTCGGCGCGGAGTCCGACGACCCGGTCCAGCACCGGCGCTGGGCCGCCGAGGTGGCGCCCGCCGTGCGCGAGGCGGTGGCCCGGCACCGGGGCCTGCCCAGCTCGTGAGACGAGTGAGCGCTCAGCGGGCGGCGGCGCCGAACCACGTGGGCAGCTCGTCCAGCAGCTCCCGCTGGTCCTCGCCGGCCCACGCCACGTGACCGTCCGGCCGCAGCAGCACCGCGGGCACGTCCAGTTCCTCGCTGACGTCGACGACGTGGTCGATCCGGTCCGCCCAGCCCGCCACCGAGAGCCGGCCGGTCTGGTCGAGCAGCAGCCCGCGGCCGCCGCGCGTCAGCTCGTAGAGGCGGCCCCGCTTCAGCTTCACGTCCCGCATCCGCCGGCCGAGCAGCTCGTGGCCCTCGCCGAAGTCGTAGCGGATGCCGATCGCGGTGATCTTCTCGATCAGGTACCGGTTCACCTCCTCGAAGTCCATCAGCTCCGCCACCAGCCGGCGCACCGCCTGGGCGCCCGGCTCGGTGGACATCAGGTGCATCTGCGCGCGGGAGTGGTCCAGCACGGCGGTGGCCACCGGGTGCCGTTCGGCCTGGTAGCTGTCCAGCAGCCCCTCCGGCGCCCAGCCGGCGACCGCGGCGGCCAGCTTCCAGCCGAGGTTGAACGCGTCCTGGATACCGAGGTTGAGGCCCTGTCCGCCGGCCGGCGGGTGGATGTGCGCCGCGTCGCCGGCCAGCAGCACCCGGCCGACGCGGTAGCGCTCGGCCTGCCGGGTTGCGTCGCCGAAGCGGGACAGCCAGCGCGGCGAGTGCACACCGAAGTCGGTGCCCGCGACGGCCCGCAGCTGCTGCTTGAACTCGTCGAGGGTCGGCGGGACCGTGCGGTCCTCGGCCACCCCCTCGGCGGGCACGACGACGCGGTACGCCCCGTCCCCGAGGGGCATGAAACCGAACCGCTTCTGCGTCTTGCGGACCTCGTTCATCACGGCGGTCAGCGTCTCCGGCGACACGTCCACCTTCATCTCGCCCAGCAGCGTCTCGACCCTGCTGGGCTCGCCGGGGAAGCCGACGCCGAGCAGCTTGCGCACTGTGCTGCGACCGCCGTCGCAGCCGACGAGATAGCGCGCGCGAAGCTGCGCTCCGTCCGCGAGCCCGACGGTCACCCCGTCCTCGTCCTGGCTCAGCCCGGTCACTTCGCAGCCGCGCCGGATCTCGGCCCCGAGCTCGGCGGCGTGCTCGGCCAGCAGGCGGTCGGTGGTGGTCTGCGGGATGCCGAGGACGTATCCGTGCGCGGTGTCCAGCCGCTCGGGCCAGGGCTTGTCGATGCCGGCGATGAAACCGCCGACCCGGTGCTGCTTGCCGAGCGCGAGGAACCGCTCCAGCAGGCCGCGCTGGTCCATCACCTCGATGCTGCGCACATGCAGGCCGAGCGCGCGGACGTACGGGGCGGGCGCTGCCTCCTTCTCCAGCACGACCACGTGCACACCGTGCAGCCTCAGCTCGGCGGCCAGCATCAGGCCGGTCGGCCCGCCGCCGGCCACGATCACGTCGATCATCAGAAGTCCCCCATGGTGTGTGCCGGTTCTTGCTTCGGCGGGCGATTCTGCGGCACGGAGGGGGCCTTGCCGCAAGGCCCCCCTTGCGCTATAAGTTGAGAGTGGCAAGGAATGGGTGATGCTCCTTGCCTTTTCGCATTCACGAGGCCAGTACACGAGGCCGGCAGCCGTCTCGCCGCGGCCCGGAAGGCCTAGGGTGCGGACATGACAGGACCGAACTACCTCTCCGAACTGTTCTCCCTCGACGGCCGGGTGGCCCTGGTGACCGGCGGGAGCTCCGGCATCGGGCGGGCGATCGCCGAGGCCCTGGCCCGGGCCGGCGCGAGCGTCGTGATCGCCGCGCGGGGCGAGGAGCGGCTGGCCGCCACGGCCGGGGCGCTGACGGCCGACGGCTGCCGGGCCGCCTGGGTGCGCGCCGACCTCAGCACGCGCGACGGCATACGGGAGGCGGCCGAGCAGGCGGCCGGGGCGTTCGGCGAGCCGGACATCCTCGTCAACTCCGCCGGGATCAACCTGCGTCCGCCGATGGGCGAGCTGGGCGAGGACGTGTGGGACGCCACGATGACGGTGAACCTGGAGGCGCCCTTCCTCCTGGGACAGCGCTTCGGCCCCGGCATGGCGGAACGCGGCTTCGGCCGCATCATCCACGTCACCTCCCAGCAGGCGCACCGCGCGTTCGTGCAGAGCGGGGCGTACGGCGTGTCAAAGGGCGCGCTGGAGTCGCTGGCCCGTTCCCAGGCCGAGGCGTGGTCGCCGTACGGCGTCACCTGCAACACGCTCGTGCCGGGCTTCGTGATGACGCCGCTCAACGAGCGGCTGTCGTCCGACCCCGAGAGGGTGGCGGCCCTCGCCGCGCGCACGCTGAGCGGCCGCAACGGTCTGGCCGAGGACTTCGCGGGCGCCGCGGTGTTCCTCGCGAGCCGCGCCTCCGCGTACGTCACGGGGCAGTCGCTGTTCGTCGACGGCGGGTTCTCGGTGCACTGACGCTCCCGGGCCGGTCAGGCGCCGACGAAGCAGAACTCGTTGCCTTCCGGGTCGCGCATGGCCTGGAAGGCCCCCTGGTCGTCGGTGACCGTCTCACCCACCCGCTCGGAGCCGTGCCCAGAAACGGACCAGGGTCTGCGGTTCACGGCAGTCCACGACGATCTGTTGCAGGTGTGCGCGCATGGACGGGACCCTATGTCTCGTCGAGATGTCTCTTCGAGTGGTGGCATCAGTCCGTGTCGAGGCCGTCGATCAGACGGTTGAGGAACCGGGCGAAGGTGGCGTCCGGGGTGACGGGCCGCCCGGGAGCGGCGAGCGCCGCGGCGAGTTCCGGGTGGTGGCCGTCCGCGGCGACAGCGGCGAGGTAGCGGGCCTCGGCGGCCGCCCGGTCCGGCGACCGTGCGGCCGCGGCCTGCGCGATCTCGTGCGCGACGTGCCCGGCCACGAAGGCGGTGAGCTGGGCGAAGACCTCCAGCTTCGCCGCACCGTCCAACCCGGTGGGGCGCAGGGCGGCGAGCGCGTGCTCCAGGAAGACCAGTGTGTTGGGGCCCGGCACGCGACGGGTCGTCAGGGCGGCGGGCAGCCAGGGATGGCGCAGCATGTGGGCGCGTTGCAGATGGGCGACGGCCTTCAGGTCGGCGCGCCAGTCGCCGGTGGGCGGGTCCGTGACCGCGAGTTCCCCGCAGACGTGGTCGACCATCAGCTCCAGCAGCGTCTCCTTGTCGGGGGCGTAGCTGTAGAGCGACATGACGCCGGCGCCGATCTCGGCGGCGACCCGACGCATGGTGACGGCTTCGAGTCCTTCCGCGTCCGCGAGGGTGACGGCCGCCGCCGTGATCGCCTCACGGCTGAACGAGGGCTTACGGCCGCGCCGGGGCTCGGTGGGACGTATCCAGAGCTGTTCGGGGTCGACGCCGGTGGCGCCGGGCTCTCCGTCACGGGGCACGGTCTCGCGCTCCTTCCCCTGGCTTTCGCGGTGGCTCTTGCGTAGGCCATCCAAGCATCCTCTATTCTCGTACAGCGTACGCAATAAGGAGGGGAACCATGCCGTCACGCATGCCCGAAACCATGCCCGGAACGATGGCCGGTCCGTCCTGGGTGCCGCCCGCCGGAAAGCCGCCGCTGTCCGCGCGGATGATGAGGTCCACCTGGCGCGGCCTCCCGGCGAAACGGCACCGGGCCGGATGGGAGCCGGGGCTGGTGGTGCCGGCCGCCGATGGCAGCCCGCTGATCACCGACCACTACTTCCCGCTCGCGGAGGGCGACTTCCCCACCCTCCTGGTCCGCTCGCCCTACGGCCGCGGCCTGCCCTGGTCCCCCATGTACGGACTGCTCTTCGCCGAACAGGGCTTCCACGTGGTCCTGCAGAGTTGCCGCGGCACCGGAGGATCCGGCGGGACGTTCGACCTGTGGCGCAACGAGGCCGCCGACGGCCGGGCCACGGTGTCCTGGCTGCGCGAACAACCCTGGTTCGACGGAACGCTGGGGACCGTCGGCCCCAGCTACCTCGGCTATGTGCAGTGGGCCCTCGCCCTCGACCCGCCGCCGGAGCTGAAGGCCATGGTGGTGCAGGTGGGCCTGCACGACCCCCACGCCCTCTTCCACGCGGACGGCGCGCTGCGCCTGGAGAACCTCCTCGCCGTCGGCGCAGGCATGACCTACCAGCACCAGGGCATGGCACCGTTCGTGAAGGCGACGCTGCGCCTGCAGCGCCGGCTGCGCGCCGTCACCACCGCGCAGCCGCTGCGCAGGGCGTACGTGCCCGCCCTCGGGGCCGAAGTCCCCTGGCTGGACGAGGTGATGACGCATCCGGACGCCGAGGACCCCTACTGGGACGGCGCGTCACTGGCGGAACCGGCGGAGCGGCTCCGCGTGCCCACGAGCCTGATCACCGGCTGGCACGACGGGCTGGCCGACCAGACCTTCGAGCAGTACCAGCGGCTGCGGCGGGCCGGATGCGAGACCGCCCTGCTCGTCGGCCCCTGGACCCACACCTCCGCCCTGCAACAGGGCTGGCCCGAGGTCTTCGCCGAGACCCTCGCGTGGCTGCGCGCCCACCTGTGCGCCGACCCCTCCGGCCTGCGCCCCACCGCGGTGCGCGTGCACGTCGGCGGCGAAGACGCCTGGCGGGACCTCGGCGACTGGCCACCGGCCGCGGCCGCCAGCTCGTGGTACCCCCTGGACGGCGGGCACCTCACCCGGCTGGCTCCCACGGTCTCCGCACCGGTGACGACGTTCCGCTACGACCCGGCCGACCCCACCCCGTCCCTGGGCGGCCCGCTGCTCTCCCGCACCGCCGGCCCGCGCGACAACCGCACCCTGGAGGCCCGGGACGACGTCCTGACCTTCACCGGCCCCCCGCTGACCGAACCCGTGGACATCCTCGGCCCGGTCTCCGCACGGCTGAGCGTCTCCACGGACACCGGACACGCCGACGTCTTCACCCGCCTGTGCGACGTGGACGCACAAGGCCGCTCCGTCAACGTCTGCGACGGGCTCGGCCGGGTACGGACGACCGGAGAAGCGCCCTCGCAGGTGACCGTGCCGATGAGCTCCACCGCCCACCGTTTCCCCGCCGGTCACCGCATACGCTGGCAGATCAGCGGGGGCGCCCATCCGCGCTACGCCCGCGGCACCGGCACGGGCGAGCCGGCCGTGGACGCCACCACCTTCGCACCGGTGCGCATCACGCTCCACACGGACTCGGCGCTGGTGCTCCCCCGCGCGTGAACGACCAGGCACTCCGGCCGGAAAGCGTCGTTCCGCCATGGTCCTACTGACGGTAGCGCTTGCGTTCGAGGGCGGGCGGCGTGGTGGGATGGACCGATGCGCACCCCCACACGCATACCCGGCCGCCCCTACAACCCCTATGAAGAACTCGCCGAACTCGCCGGCCCCGAGCCGCCGCACGACCCCTGGCCGGCGGCCGGCGAGCAGCAGGAAACGGACGACGACGAGCCCTGGTCACCGCCCGACCACCGCCGCCGCAAACGGCCCGACCGCCGCAGGCGGGCGAGCAGGCGGACGAGCCGGCGAAAACCCAGGCCGTCCCGTCCCTACCGCACCGCCACCAAGCTGCTGATCGCCCTCGCGGCCAGCGCGGCCATCGCCGTCCTGGCCGACCGGTGCGCCGTCATGTACGCGGAGAAGCAGGCACAGCGCAAGCTCCAGCAGGAGCTGCACCTGGCCGCCGAACCCCAGGTGGACATCCACGGCTTCCCGTTCCTCACCCAGGTGCTGGCCAAGCGTCTGGACCGCGTCGACGTCACCGTGCCGCATGTCGCCGCCGACCGGGTGACGCTGGCCCGCGTCCAGGCGAGCGCGCGCGGCATCCGGCTCACCGGGGACCTCCCCGCCGGCGTGCGCGGCGCCGTCGTCGGCCGGCTGCGCGGCGACGTCCTGCTCTCCTTCGACGACATGAAGCGCGAACTCGCCGCTTCGCAGCTGAAGTTCACCGACCAGGGCGGCAACGTCGTCGCCGCGAACGGCAGACTCGACGTCGCCGGTCAGGAGGTCCGCCTCCACGCCCAGGCGCACATCCGGCGCGACGACGACGGCCGGGGCGTCTCCACCGGCATCGACGGCATGAGCCTCGACCTGCCCGGCATCGCCGTCTACCGCCCAGGCCGCGAGAAGAGCCTCACGCTGCACCGCGAGACGGCCGAGCGCATCAGCCGCGACGCCGCCCGCGCGAAGGCGCTGCTGTCCGTGCCCGCCCTGGCCGAGCGGCTGGGGGTGACGCCCTCGGAGGTGGCACTGGCGCTGCGCAGCGAGGACCGGCTGCACGAACTCACCGGCGCGCCCCGGTTCGTGGAGGCCCTCACCCGGGCCAATCTCGTCGACGTCGTGATCGACCACCCGTGGCTGCTGGAGAAGGCCGGCATCGACCCCAAGGTCGTCGCCGGCCTCGCCCATCTGCGCCCGCCGTCCCTCACCGCCGGGCTCTCCCTCTCCTTCCGCCTCCCCGAACAGGCCCGTGACCTGCGGCTGAACGGAGTGACGGTCGAGCGGGACGGCATCCACGCGGAACTGAGCGGGACCGGCCTGCCGATCGGCGAGGCGAACTGACGGCACGTCGTGGCTCAGCGTTTCGGCCAGTACCACAGCGGCTCGGTGTGCACGGCTCCCCCGGCATGCCGGGAGGGTCCGGCACCGGCCCGTCACGGCATGTCGGGCGGCTCCACCGCCGCGCCGGGCAGCCGGACGTGGGCGACCGTTCCGCCGCCGTCCGCGGGGCGCAGCACCACCTCTCCGCCGGCCTGCCGGACCGTGCGGGCCACGATGGACAGGCCGAGCCCGCTGCCCGGCAGGCTGCGTGCGGAGGGCGAGCGCCAGAAGCGGTCGAAGACGTGCGGCAGGTCCTCGGGCGGGATGCCCGGTCCGTGGTCGCGCACGGTCAGCTCGCCGCCCGTGAGCCGTACGGCGATCGAGCCGCCCGGCGGGCTGAACTTCACCGCGTTGTCCAGCAGGTTGACGATCGCCCGCTCCAGCGCGGCCGGCTCGGCGCGGACGTACCAGGGGTCCAGCTCGGCCGAGATCGCGAGGCCCGAGCCGCGCAGCCGGGCCCGCCCGAGCGCACGCTCGGCGATCTCGTGCAGCGGGACGACCTGAAGCGGGCCGCTGTCGGGCGAGGCGTCCGGGCGGGCCAGCTCCTGGAGGTCGCCGATGAGCGCGGCGAGCTCGGTCATCTGCGCCTTGACGCTGGCCAGCAGGGCCCGCCGGTCGTCCGGCGGGATCGCGCGCCCGGTCTCCTCGCTCCTGGCCAGCAGGTCGATGTTGGTGCGCAGGGAGGTCAGCGGGGTGCGCAGCTCGTGTCCCGCGTCGGCGATCAGCTGCTGCTGGCGGTCCCGGGAGGAGGCCAGCGCGGCGGTCATGGAGTTGAACGAGCGCGACAGCCGCGCGATCTCGTCGTCCCCCTCCACCGGAATGCGCACGGCGAGGTCTTCCGTGCGGGCGATGTGCTCGACCGCGCCGGTCAGCCGGTCGACGGGGCGCAGGGCGGCACGGGCGATCCACAGGCCGGCCGTGGCGGCGCCCACGACGCCGATGCCGGCCGTGGCGACGAGGACGAGCGCGAGGCCGTTGAGCGGCTTGTCGATCTCGCTCTGCGGCTGGGCGATGGAGACGGCGGCGATGCCGGGGCGCTCGCCGCGCGAGGTGGCCACGCGCAGGTCCGTGCCGTCGTCCGCGCGGGCGTCGTGCAGCACGTCGTCGGCGCGGCCCTGGGCCACGGCGAGGTCGGCGGCGGCCACCCGGATCGGGGACTTGCCCTCGGTCGTGCACACCACGCCGCCGGTGGTGATGATCTGCACGGTGTACGGCGTCGGTGCCTCCGGCTGCCCGGCCGAGCCGGTGCCGCAGGTGCTCACGAGACGGCTGATGTACTTGTCGTCGGGCTTGACGTTGGTGAGCGTGGTGTCGCGCTGCTCTTCCAGCTGCTGCTTGGCGAACAGCCAGCAGGCCCCCGCCGCGACGGCCACCGCGAACGCGACGGCGACGGCGGTCAGCAGGGCGAGCCGGGAGCGCAGCGGCAGCCGGCGGTAGCGCTGGGCGAGCCCCTCTCTCGCAGCGCCCTCTCCGGGAGTGCTCACTCCGCTCCCGCCCCGTCGGCGCGCAGGACGTAGCCGACACCCCGGACGGTGTGGACCAGGCGCGGCTCCCCGCCCGCCTCGGTCTTGCGCCGCAGGTACATCACGTAGACGTCCAGCGAGTTGGACGACGGCTCGAAGTCGAAGCCCCACACGGTCTTGAGGATCTGCTCCCGGGTGAGCACCTGACGGGGGTGCGCCAGGAACAGCTCCAGCAGCGTGAACTCCGTCCGCGTCAGCTCCACGCGGCGGGTGCCGCGGGTGACCTCGCGGGTGGCGAGGTCCATGCGCAGATCGGCGAAGGCCAGCACGTCGGGCTCGGCGGGCGCGGCGGCCGGGACGGCGTACGCGCTGCGGCGCAGCAGGGCGCGGATGCGGGCGAACAGCTCGTCGAGCTCGAACGGCTTGACGAGGTAGTCGTCCGCGCCGGCGTCCAGGCCGGTGACGCGGTCGCCGACGGTGTCCCGGGCGGTCAGCATGAGGATCGGTACGGTGACGCCGGAGGCGCGCAGCCGGCGGGCGGCGGTGAGGCCGTCCATGCGGGGCATGAGCACGTCGAGCACGATCAGCTCGGGCTCGTACGCGGCGACCTTCTCGAGCGCGTCCAGGCCGTCGACGGCCAGCTCGGTGTCGTACCCCTCGAAGACGAGGCTGCGGCGCAGCGCCTCCCGCACGGCGGGCTCGTCGTCCACGATCAGGATGCGGGCGGGCTGGTCGCCGTGCTCGGCGGGGCTCATCGGCTTACCTCACGGTGGTGCGTCCTGGCTCTGTCTCTGTGTCTCTCAGCGTCGCACGAGCGGCTCAGCCACCGGCGCGCAGCTTGGCCAGATCGGCCTTGACCGTGTCGACCGGGATCGCGAAGCCGAGCCCGACACTGCCGGCCGACTCCCCGGACCCGCCCGACCCGCCGCCCGAGCCGGCCGCGTACATCGCCGAATTGATCCCGATGATCTCGCCGTTCATGTTGATCAGGGCGCCGCCG
>NZ_JBFAPH010000004.1:0-61144 GCF_040675635.1 Streptomyces sp. NPDC049577 | reverse complement strand
GCCGCCAGCCGACCAGGGGCTTGCCGCTGGTGCGGCCCCGGACGACCTCGAGCGCGGAGTCGTACGTCCACGTCGATCGCTGCTTGCCGTACGTCACCTGGGCGGTGACGGCGAACGGCACCGTGGCGCCGGTGGCCGCGCCCTGCTTGAGCGTCACCTTCTCGATGTGCGCGGTGTCGTGGTAGCCGGCCAGGGCGGCCGCGGCCGCCTCGGCGCTGTCGGTCAGGCCCGCCGCCTTCTGCGCGTCGCCCGACTCCCAGGCGGCCAGGAAGTCGCGCGCGGTTCTCTCGACCTCGGGCGCGGTGGGCGGCCCCGTCTCGACCGGGGCGGCGTCCGCGTGCGCCGCGGTGTTGCCGCCCGTCACGGCGTCCACGAGGTTGTAGGCGCCCACGCCGACCGCTCCCAGTACCGCGGCGGCGACGCCCCCCAGCGCGACCTTCGCACCCTTGTGCATGTCCGAGCCCCCTCCTGGGCCGTCACCGGCCCGGCCCCCGTCAGCTTTTAATCACGCGATCAAATCATCTGGCAGGGCACTCTACGGGACGGCACGGACACATGCGGCGAGCTGGCCGGAATGCGTCCTTTCACTTGTTGCCGGCCATGGCTCCCGGGGCGTCAGATCCAGGTCTCCAGCCACATGCGGTTGCGCCAGGCGTCGATGGGGATGGCCTGCCCGGTGTAGAGGGGGAAGAAGTAGATGAAGTTCCAGGCGATGAGCAGGACGAGGGTCCCGGCCACGACGATGCCGGCCACCCGCCGGCGTTCCGGCGCGCCGGGCGGGCCGAGGAGGGCCCCGATCATCATCGCGACCGCGAGGCACAGGAACGGCACGAAGACGACCGCGTAGAAGACGAAAATCGTCCGCTCCTGGTACAGGAACCACGGCAGGTAGCCCGCCGCCGCGCCGCACAGCACGGCCCCGGCCCGCCAGTCGCGCCGCAGCGCCCAGCGGTAGAGCAGGTACAGCAGCGCGAAGCAGGCCGCCCACCACAGCAGGGGCGTGCCGAGCGCGAGGACCTCACGGGCGCACTTGTCGGCCGCGTCCGTGGGGCAGCCGTCGTGGCCGGGCAGCGGGGACTCGTAGAAGTAGGAGACCGGGCGGGACTGGACCAGCCAGCTCCAGGGGTTGGACTGGTAGGTGTGCGGCGAGGAGAGGCTGGTGTTGAACCGCCACACCTCCTGCTCGTAGTGCCACAGGCTGCGCAGCGGGTTGAGCACCCCGGCGAGGAAGCCGTGCGGGCTCTGGCCGCCCTCGGTCTCCGCCCAGTGCCGGAAGTAGCCGCTGTGCTGCCAGCCGGTGCTCTCGTCGTATGTGCCGCTCTTGGTGAACCAGCCGGTCCAGGAGGCGACGTAGACGCCGATCGCCACGGGCACGGTCGAGGCGAACGCCCAGGGCACGTCGCGCCGCAGTACCGAGCGCCACGGCCGCCGGGCCCCGGCCAGGCGGCGCGAGCCGACGTCCCACAGCACGGCCATCAGCCCGAAGGCCGCCAGGTACACGGCGCCGTTCCACTTCGTGGCGCAGGCCAGTCCGAGCAGCAGCCCGGCGGCCAGCCGCCAGGGCCGCAGGCCGAGCCGCAGCCGGTCGCCGACCGCGGCGTCCGGCAGCCCGGTGCCCTCGTCGTCCTCCGGCAGGGCGGCCGCCAGGCGTTCGCGCGTCCTGTCCCGGTCGACGAGTACGCAGCCGAAGGCACCGAGCACGAAGAACATCAGCACCGTGTCGAGCAGTGCCGTCCTGCTCATGACGTAGTGCAGCCCGTCGACGGCCAGCAGGGCGCCGGCGATGCAGCCGAGCAGCGTCGACCGGAACAGCCGGCGCCCGATCCGGCAGAGCATCAGCACCGACGCGGTGCCGAGCAGGGCGACCATGAACCGCCAGCCGAAGGGATCGAGCCCGAAGAGCCACTCCCCGATGCCGATGACCCACTTGCCGACCGGGGGGTGCACGACATACGCGGCGGTGTCCGCCACGCCGGTGTGGCCGGCCAGGATCTGGTCGTTCGCGTCCTTGGGCCAGTTGACCTCGTAGCCGAACTTCCAGAGCGCCCAGGCGTCCTTGGCGTAGTACGTCTCGTCGAATATCACGCTGTTGGGGCTGCCGAGGTTCCAGAACCGGATCAGCCCGGCGACGAGCGCCACGACCAGCGGCCCGCCCCACCCCGTCGCCCGCGCCAGCCGCCGCGCGACGGGCGGCAGGAAGCCGAACGTCTCCCACAGCCGTGTCCCCGGCTCCGGGTACGGCGGGACCAGCCGCTCCCGCACGTCCGCCTCCGGCCGCCCCGGATACCCGAACCGGCGCAGCCTGCGCTGCCACGGGCTGGGCTCGTCGCCTTCCGTCCGGCCGTGCTCGGCTCGCGTCGCGGTGTCACTGGTCACCGCGCCATCGTAGGGAACGGTCCGGTGAGAGTCCCGGGGGCGCCGCGCGGGGGCGGACCGCGGCTCACCCCGCCGGGTACTCCTCCGCCCGCTCCCCCTCCTCCAGCAGCCGTTCCGCCATGGTGTCCAGGGCGCGGTCGAGGCGGGCGCGGTCGGTGGGGTCGGTGATGTCCCAGTCGTCCAGGCGGGCGTCGAGCCAGGTGCGCCAGGCGGCGCGGAGACGGGCCAGTTCGGCTTCGCCGGACGGGGTGAGGGTCAGCCGGTCGCCGTCCAGCCGGGCGTAACCCGCTTCGGCCGTGCGGGTGAAGGCCGGGGCGAGGACCTCCGGGGGCACGCGGTGGGCCGCCGCCACACCGCGCAGGGTGGCGGCGCCCCGCAGGTGCAGGCGCCAGTGGATCTGGCCGAGGGTCCACGCCTCGGCCGGGCCGAGAGGGCTGCCGGACGCGGCGAGGACCTCGCGGGGGACGGAGCCCTCGGCCCGGTGCAGCACGCCCGCGACGGCGCGCTCCAGCTGGCGGTCGGCGTCGGCGGAGTCGGGCGCGGAGAACGCCTCGCCCAGGTCGGAGGCCTCCGCGCGGGCGCTGTCGCGCAGCGGGACCTCGCGCAGGAACCAGGCCGCGGCGAAGCCCGCGAGGGCGACCGGCACGATCCACAGGAAGACGTAGTTCACGGTGTGCGCGTACGCGTCGACGACCGGCCCCCGCTGCGCCGCCGGGAGCGCGTGCAGCGCCTGCGGGCTCTGCACGGCCGTCAGCGGCACGCCGGGCGTGTGCGTGAGCGCGTCCCGCAGGTTGGGCACCAGGCGGGCCGTGTAGAGGGTGCCGAAGATGGCCGTGCCGAAGGAGCTGCCGAGGGTGCGGAAGAAGGTCACGCCCGAGGTGGCGGCGCCCAGTTCGTGGTACGGGACGGTGTTCTGCACGGCGACGGTGAGCACCTGCATGGCCAGGCCGATGCCGATGCCCAGCACGCCCATGTAGAGGGACTCCAGCCACACGCCCGTGGTGGCGCCCATGGTCGACATCAGATAGAGGCCGAGGGCCGTGACGGCCGTACCGGTGATCGGGAAGACGCGGTAACGGCCGGTGCGGCCGACGACCGTTCCGGAGAGCATGGACGCCCCCAGCAGCCCGGCGACCAGCGGCAGGGCCCGGACGCCGGACAGGGTGGCCGAGTCGCCGTCGACGAACTGGAGGTACGTCGGCAGGTAGGTCATCGAGCCGAGCATCGCGAAGCCGACGATGAAGCTGAGCACCGAGCACACCGTGAAGACGGGGGTGCGGAAGAGGTGGAGGGGCAGCATGGGCTCCGCGGCCCGGCGTTCGGCGAGCAGGAACGCGGTCAGCAGCAGCACCGCGCCGGCGAAGAGGCCGATGATGACGGGCGAACCCCAGGCGTACCGGTTGCCGCCCCATTCGAGGCCCAGTACCAGGGCGGACGCGCCGAGCGCGACGAGCACGATGCCGAGGTAGTCGATGACCGGGCGGACGGCCGGGCGGACGACCGGGATCGTCCGGGCCGCCATCACCACCATGACGATGGCGACGGGAACGTTGACGTAGAAGCACCAGCGCCAGGTCGCCTGGTCGGTGAAGACGCCGCCCAGGGTCGGGCCGACGACGGTGGTGACGCCGAAGACCGCGCCCAGCGCGCCCTGGTAGCGGCCGCGCTCGCGCAGCGGGATGACATCGGCGATCAGGGCCATGGCGGTGACCATCAGGCCACCGCCGCCGATGCCCTGCAGCCCGCGGGCGGCGATCAGCATGAGCATCGAGTTCGCCGCGCCCGCGAAGACCGAGCCGCCGACGAAGACGACCGCGGCCAGCTGGAAGACGATCTTGCGCCCGAAGAGGTCGCCGAACTTCCCGACCAGCACCGTGGAGACGGTTTCGGCCAGCAGATAGGCGGTGACCACCCACGCCATGTGCCCGCCGCCGCCGAGGTCCGCGACGATCGTCGGGAGGGCGGTCGAGACGATCGTCTGGTCGAGGGCGGCGAGCAGCATGCCCAGCACGACCGTGAGGAAGACGAGGTTCACGCGGCGCCTGCTCAGCGCGGGCGGGGCCGCCGGCTGCCCGCCGGGGGGCGCGGTGGCGGTGGTGGTCATGGCGCGTACCTCCCGTGCCCAGCATTCGGGGGGACGTCCGGGGGCGCCACCGCTGTCGGCAGGAGAGTGGCGGAAGAGGGGGCACCGGGCGAGGGGCGTGCAGTCGCCTCACGCACGCTCTTGCGACCTTTTCGCAGAACGGCCCTATCATCGAGCGGGTTCGCGCCGCGTCCGTGGCCGAAATCAGACGACCACCGGCAGAAGACCGACAGAAGGCAGAAGCGGAGACCCGCCATGCACGTACCCGACGGATTCATCGACGCACCGGTATCCGTGGCCACGGGTGCCGTCGCCGCTGCCGCCGTGGCGGTCTCCCTGCGCGGTGCGCGCAGGGAGCTGTCCGACCGGACGGCGCCGCTGGCCGGCCTCGTCGCGGCCTTCGTCTTCGCCGTCCAGATGCTGAACTTCCCGGTCGCCGCCGGCACCAGCGGCCATCTCCTGGGCGGTGCGCTGGCGGCGATCCTCGTCGGGCCGTACACGGGTGTGCTCTGTATATCCGTGGTGCTGCTGATGCAGGGCGTGCTGTTCGCCGACGGCGGGCTGACGGCGCTCGGCGTCAACATCAGCGACATGGCCGTGGTCACCACGGTCGTCGCCTACGCCGTCTTCCGGCTGCTGGTGAAGGTGCTACCGCGCCGGCGCTCGTCGGTGACGGCCGCGTCCTTCGTGGCCGCGCTGCTGTCCGTACCGGCCGCCGCCTGCGCCTTCACGCTGATCTACGCCCTCGGCGGGACGACGGACGTGCCGATCGGCAAGGTCTTCACGGCCATGGCCGGCGTCCATGTCCTGATCGGTCTGGGCGAGGCGGCGATCACTGCCTTCACCGTGGGCGCGGTGATCGCCGTACGGCCGGACCTGGTCCACGGCGCCCGCGGGCTGACCAAGCCGCTCCAGCTGCGCACCGCCGACGGCTCCACGGTCTCCGTGCCGGCCGCCGAACCCGCCCCGGCCGCCGCCCGCTCCACGCGCCGGGTCCGCCTCGCGGGCCTCGTCACCGCCCTCGCGCTCGCCGGCTTCGTCAGCTACTACGCCTCGACGAGCCCGGACGGCCTGGAGAAGGTCGCCCACGACAAGGGCATCGACAGCAAGGAGAAGGAGCACGCCGCCAAGGACTCCCCGCTCGCCGACTACCAGGTCGAGGACGTCTCGGACGCCCGGATCTCCGGCGGTCTGGCGGGCGTGATCGGCGTCGGCGCGACGCTGGCCGTGGGCACGGGCGTCTTCGTCGTCCTCCGCCGCCGCTCGCGCGGCACCGAAGCGGGCTGACCGTGGGAGCAGGCCACGCGCACAAGCTCTACCGGCACGGGCACTCCCCCGTGCACGCCCTGCCCCCGCACTGCAAGATCGCGGCGGCCTTCTGCTTCGTCCTCGTCGTCGTCTCGACCCCGCGCGAGGCGATGTGGGCCTTCGGCCTGTACGCGCTGCTGATCGCGGCGGTCGCGGGCGCGGCCCGGATCCCGGCGGGGTTCCTGCTGCGGCGGCTGCTGATCGAGGTGCCGTTCGTGGCCTTCGCCCTGCTGATGCCGTTCGTCGCGCAGGGCCCGCGGGTGGACGTGCTGGGCCTCTCGCTCAGCGGGTCCGGCCTGTGGGGCGCCTGGAACATCCTGGCCAAGGGCACGCTCGGCGTCGCCTGCTCGGTGCTGCTGGCCTCGACCACCGAGCTGCGGTCCCTGCTGCTCGGCCTCCAGCGGCTGCGGATGCCGCCGCTGCTCGTCCAGATCGCCTCCTTCATGATCCGCTACGGGGACGTGATCACCGACGAGATGCGGCGCATGCGCGTCGCCCGCGAGTCCCGCGGCTTCACCGCCCGCGGAGTGCGGCACTGGGGGGTGCTGGCCAAGTCCGCCGGGGCGCTGTTCATCCGCTCGTACGAGCGCGGCGAACGCGTCCACCTGGCGATGGTCAGCCGGGGGTACACGGGCACGATGCCCGTGATCGACGAGGTGACCGCGACCCGTGCGCAGTGGGCGTACGCGGGCGCGCTGCCGCTGGCCGCCCTGGCGGTCTGCCTGACGGGATGGACGCTGACGTGACTGACCCCTCTCCCTCGCTGGAAGTCTCCGGCCTGGCCTTCGCCTATCCCGACGGCCATCAGGCGCTCTTCGGCGTCGACCTGGCCGTCGGCCGCGGCGAGCGCGTGGCAATGCTGGGCCCGAACGGGGCGGGCAAGACCACGCTCGTCCTGCATCTCAACGGCATCCTCGGCGGCGGCGTCGGCACCGTGCGGGTGGCCGGGCTGCCCGTCGAGAAGCGCAACCTCGCGGAGATCCGGCGCCGGGTCGGCATCGTCTTCCAGGATCCGGACGACCAGCTCTTCATGCCGACCGTCCGCGAGGACGTCGCCTTCGGGCCGGCGGCGGCCGGGCTGCGCGGCGCCGAACTGGAGGAGTGCGTGCGCCGGGCCCTGGCCCGCGTCGGCATGGAGGCGTACGCGGACCGGCCCCCGCACCATCTGTCCTTCGGGCAGCGGCGGCGGGTGGCGGTGGCCACGGTGCTCGCCATGGAGCCGGAGATCCTCGTCCTCGACGAGCCCTCCTCCAACCTGGACCCGGCCTCGCGCCGTGAGCTCGCCGACATCCTGCGCTCCCTCGACGTGACCGTACTCATGGTCACCCACGACCTGCCGTACGCCCTGGAGCTGTGCGAACGGTCCGTCGTGCTGAGCGACGGCGTCATCGCGGCGGACGGGCCGACCGGCGAGCTGCTGTGCGACGAGGAGCTGATGCGGGCCCACCGCCTGGAGCTGCCGTTCGGCTTCGACCCGCGCTCGGTGACCCCGGCGCGCTGACGGGGGCGGGGTCAGACGGGCTCCTCCCCGTATTTCTGGCCCAGGTCGCTCGCCTCGAAGGCCGCCTTGTCGTTGATGCCGATGACATAGCCGTCGGGGTCGCGGAAGTAGAACATGCGCTGGCCCGTGTGGTCGTCCTCGGTGTCCTTGACGATCTCGGCGTGCCGGCCGATGTGCTCGCGGACGGCCTCGAAGTCGTCCACGCCCAGGTAGAACATGCCCGCGAAGCCGATGGGCGTGTCCGCGAGCACGGGCAGCCACCGCTTCAGATCGGCGTTGCTGTAGAGCATCGCGCAGAACTCGCCCTGGTGGAGCAGCATGTGGATGTCGTCGCCGGGCCGGGCGGTGCTGGAGTCGGCGTCGAAGCCGAGCTTCTTGTAGAAGGCGATGGACGCGGCGGTGTCCGCGACGCTCAGACAGGGTGCGAACGGCATGCCTCATTTCTCACCCGCGCGGCGCGGCCCCGCATCCGGGGCGCGCCGCGCGGGTGACGCCGCTCAGCCGCGGGCGCTGACGCAGAAGGGCAGGCCGGACGGGTCCAGCAGGACCGTCCAGCGGTCACCGCCCGGCTGGTGGTCGGGCTTGGTCGCGCCGAGCCCGGTCAGGCGCTCCACCGCGGCGGCGACGTCGTCGGTGCCCAGCTCGAAGTGGAAGGCGAGCTCGTCGGCGGGCCAGTCGGGGGCGCGGAAATCGCGTGCCGTGTAGAAGACGTGGCTCGTCGTGCCGTCGCTGATCATCGCCGCCGCGTCGCCGAAGGTCTGGGTGACCTCCCAGCCGAGCGCGGCGGCCCAGAAGGAGGCGAGGGCCTTGCCGTCGTGGCCGCCGAAGCCGGCGCCGAGCAGACGGATGGAGGGTGTGTTCGCGGTAGCCATGGGACGACGCTAGAGGTCGTTTAGGTCGCTGGGCGTCCTATATCCCCCGCGACCGGGGGCCCCGCCGGGGCCGGGTGGGCCGTCGTGCACCATGGGGGGTGGTTTGTCTCGAACGATCGTGGGAGCGGAACGACAGTGGTGGACGTCCAGGGCACGGTGGCGGACGGTTTTGAACCGGTCCGGGACGCCTTCGCGGACAACTTCGCCCGGCGTGGGGAGCGCGGCGCCGCCGTCGTGGTCTACCGCCACGGGCGCAAGGTCGCCGACCTGTGGGGCGGCCTCCGGGACGCCGACGGCGACGGCGACGGCGGGGCACCGTGGGTGCGCGGCACCGCGCAGGTGGTCCGCTCGGCCACGAAGGGCGTCGCGGCGGCGGTCCTGCTGCTGCTGCACCAGCGCGGCCAGGTCGACCTGGACGCGCCCGTGGGCACGTACTGGCCGGAGTTCAAGACGAACGGCAAGGAACGCGTCCTCGTCCGGCACCTGCTCTCGCACCGCGCGGGGCTGCCCGCGCTGGACGTGCCGCTGACTCCCGCGCAGGCCCTCGACGGCGTGAGCGGCCCGCGCGCGGTCGCGGCGCAGGCGCCGCACTGGGAGCCGGGCACCGCCCACGGCTACCACGCCCAGACCTACAGCTGGCTGCTCGGCGAGCTGGTCCGGCGCGTGACCGGCCGGTCCCTCGGGCGCTGGGTCGCCGAGGAGATCGCCGGGCCGCTGGGCCTGGACCTGTGGATCGGCCTACCGGACGCCGAGCGGGAGCGGGTCGGCCGCATCGCCGACGTCGAGGCTCCGGCCGCGCCCGCGTCGGCGGGGCTGCGGGTCCGCCCCAAGCGGACGGTCGCCGACGCGTACCGCGACCCGTCCTCGCTCACCCGGCGCGCCTTCCAGGCCATCGACCCGATGGCGGACGAGAACGACCCCGCGTACCGGGCCGCCGAGCTCCCCGCCTCGGCGGGCATCGCCACGGCGGACGCGCTGGCCCGCTTCTACGCGTCCCTGATCGGCGATCTCGACGGCAGCGCCCGGCGCCTCTTCGCGCCGGCCACCCTGACGGTGGCCCGCACGGAGGAGTCCGCCGGCCCGGACCGCGTCCTCGTCGTCAACACCCGCTTCGGCCTCGGCTACATGCTCCACGGCCCGGCCTCCCCCATGCTGGCCCCCGGCTCCTTCGGCCACCCGGGCCGCGGCGGCTCCCTGGCCTTCGCCGACCCGGAGTCGGGGGTGGCGTTCGGCTACGTCACGAACGGCATGCAGAAGAATGTGACGGCGGACCCACGGGCACAGGCCCTGGTCCGAGCACTGTCGACGGCGCTGGCGGCCTGTCCCTGACGTTGACCGGGCCGAGCGCGGTCAAACACGGTACGGTGGTGGGCGCGACGTCCGACCGCCGGGCAGCGGGTGGACGTGGCGAAGCCCCACCGCCGCGGGCACGGCGGCAGGGCTTCTGGGAAGGATGCCGGCTGCACCCCTCGCCAGCTTTTGTGGCGAGGGTTACAGCCGGTGGGTCACCTCCAGCCACCACCGGAGTGCTGCCACGGCCATGGCACCGAGCATCGGCGCCGACCATCGGTAGATCCGGTAGAGCTGGGCCCGCAGGCGGCTCCGGTCCTTCTTTTTGCGATGGCGCACGTGCTGCGCCTTTCTCCCGGGGTGGGCAGTCGCCCACCGGTCATCCCTCTCGACGGAGGGCTGACCATGGGCGCGGCCACCCGGAGACTCCCGGGGGCCGCGCCCCAAACAGCCCCCCGTACGGGTGACTGACCGTTGCGGGCGCCCCGGAGAGACCGGCACGTCACGTCGTCATCACGCGGGAGCATAGCCGTGATCCACGCCACCCGGTGACGGAACGCGTCAAGTACGCGACCATGAGCCGTTCCTGTCGTCCGGTCAGGCATGACACCCACCGTTCTCGCGTCACGGCGGGGCTCAAGGGGCGCCGTTCCTCCTGGCATTGCCCGGCGAGGGCTGGGGTAGGGAGTGGCGCATGATGCGCTTCGACGGTTACGCCGTCCTCCTCACCGGCGCAGGACGCGGCATCGGCGAGGCCACCGCCCGCCGGCTCGCCGCGGAGGGCGCTCGCGTCCTCGTCACCGATCTGGACGGCCCGCGCGCGGAGAGCGCGGCGGCCGGCATCCGCGAGGCCGGGTTCCGGGCCGAGGCGCTCGCCTGCGACGTCGCCGACCGGGCCGCCGTGGAGGCGGCGGTGGCCTACGCGGTCGAGCGGTTCGGCCGGCTGGATGTGCTCGTCAACAACGCCTTCTCCTGCCACCCCGACCCGCCGCTGGCCGAGGACCTCCCGGACGACGAGTGGGCACGGGACCTCGACATCACCCTGACCGGTGCCCTCCGCTGCGTCCGGGCCGCCATGCCGCACCTCGCCGCGGCGGACGGCCGCGGCGCGATCGTCAACATCGGCTCGGTCAACGGCGAGCAGGACTTCGGGAACCACGCCTACAGCGCGGCCAAGGCCGGCCTCGCGAGCCTCACCCGTACCCTGGCCGGCCAGTGCGCGGCGCGCGGCGTGCGCGTCAACCTCATCGCGCCCGGCACCGTGCACACCCCGAACTGGTCCGGCCGCGAGGCCGCCCTGTCGAAGGCGGCGTCGCTCTACCCCCTGGGCCGGGTCGGCCTGCCGGAGGACATCGCGGCGGCGGTGGCCTTCCTCGCGTCGCAGGACGCGAGCTGGGTCACGGGCGTCACGCTGCCGGTGGACGGCGGGATCCTCATCGGGAACGTGGCACTGCGCGGCGTGCTGAAGCGGGCGTGGCGGGGCGGCGAGGGCTGAGCGGCGGAGGCTGAGCGCCTAGCGTTCCGGCTTCTTGCGCGTGGTGACCGTCTGCGCCATGCCCGGCAGGAAGTCCGTGAACAGCTCGTGCACCTCGTGCACCAGCGGCCGCAGGACGCGGAAGCGGGACAGGGCCACGCCCCGCGTGGTCAGCCGCGCGCCGCGGTCGGCGAGCCGGCGGCTGCGCTCGCGGTCCGGGGAGCGGTCGAAGACCCAGTACAGGACGAGGCCCATCTGGGACAGCCACATCAACTCGGGGAGGATGCCGGCGAGCTCGGCCGGCACCTTGGCCTTCGAGCCCGCCAGCACCTCGCGGTGGACGGCGATGGCCGCCTCCCGCGCGTGCTCGGACTCGGCCGAGAAGGGGCTGAGGGGGCTGTCCGGGTCGGCGGCGTTCTTGAAGAACTGGGCCGCGAACTCGTGGTACGGCTCGGCGAGGTCGAGCCATGCCCGGAGCACGCCGGCCAGGCGCGCCTCCAGGTCCGTCTCCCGGTCCAGCACGGCGCGGACCGCCGCCTGGTGCTCGGCGGCGATCCGGTCGTAGAAGCCCTGGATCAGGTGCTCCTTGCCGGCGAAGTAGTAGTACGCGTTACCGACGGAGACCCCGGCCTCCTTGGCGATGACCCGCATCGTGGTCTTGTCGTAGCCCCGCTCCTGGAAGAGCCGCATCGCGGTCTCCAGGATGAGGGCGCGGGTCTGCTCGCTCTTGGCCGGTCGGGGTTCGTTCTCTGCTGGCACGTTCCGAGCCTAGGCCCTGGCCGGGCGGGGCACGGGGGCACCTGGTGCGCAGCCGCCGTCGTCGCAGCCGGCCGGCCCGGCGTACACCCAGCCCACCGCCGGGTCGTACGCCCACTCGTCCGCCGTGCGGTGGCCGCCGGGGCGCGGCCGCCACCGGGCCCCGCGGTACTTGGCCGCGGCGAGCACCGCGCCGCGCGCGAGGCGCATCCCGGACGGGGTGCTGAGCCGGTGGGCGAGCGGCCGGTGCTCGGCCAGCGCCCACAGGCACACCACCCACGCCCCGGCCCCCCGGTACACCTGCCCGCCGTCCCCGACCACGGTGATCTCGTCCAGCGTCGCCGCGTGGTCGAGTCCGGGGATGCGCCGCCGGGCCTCTTCCGACCCGGCCGGCACCAGATCGAGCGGCACCAGCTGCCGCTGCCGCGCGAGCCAGTCGCGGAGGAAGACGCAGAGCGAGCACTGCGCGTCGTACAGCACGGTGAGCCGTCGGACCGGGACACCCGCGTCGCCCCGGCCCGCGGCGGCGTCCGCCGCCATCGCGCTCAGTGCCCGCCGGCCGGTGCGGCCCATCCCTGCGGCGGCACCGGCGGGACCTGCTCCCGCTCCATCATTCCGCGCCGGCGGAACTTGTTGAGCGCGTAGACGTTGCCGAGGTGCATCACGCCGAGCACCAGCAGCACGACGCCGAGCTTCTGCGAGAGGGCCTCGAACACGCCCCGCGCGTTGGCTATCTCCGCGTCGTCCTGGAGATAGAGGGCCACGAAGCCCAGGTTCACCAGGTAGAAGCCGACCACCAGCAGATGGTTCACGGCGTCCGCCAGCTTCTCGTTCCCGTGCAGCACGTCGGCGAGGAAGACTCGCCCGTTCCGGCTGAGCGTACGGGCCACCCAGACGGTGAGACCCACGCTGATCAGCAGGTAGATGACGTACGCGACGACTGTGAGGTCCACTTCCCCACCCCTTCTTGAACGCGTTCAAAACGCTGTCGGTATGACTGTAGACCTGTTTTTGAACGCGTTCAACCAGTGGCCGTCCCACACCTGAGTCACTGTCATGCCCCTGCCGCTAGCTAGGCTGTTCGAGCTACTGAGGGGGGAATCGATGGACATCAACGTCAAAACGGACTTGGTGCGCCAGGGCGCCGGCGGCACCCGCACGGCAGCCGAAACGGCGGTGGACAACCTCCGCAGGTCGCTCGACTCCAGCGACACGGCCGCCGACAGCGACCACGGCTGGGCCTCGGCCGCCGCCCTGAAGCGCTGCGCGACCGCCTGGGAGGACCACATGGTCGACCTGGCGAAGCAGATGGGCACCATGGCGGACCATCTCCGGACCGCGGGCAACGCCTACGACACCACGGACCGCCAGGGCAGGGACGCGCTCAGCAGACTCCAGCACGGCCTCGCCGACTTCGGGGGGAAGTGACCGTGGTCTCCTACCACGATCTCTACAACTGCCGCGTCGAGCAGTGGAAGAAGGCGGCCGACGACTGGGTCGCCCTCTCCCGGCGCTCCGAGGCCGCCGCCGAGGACATCCGCGCGCAGGGCAAGAAGCCGATCGACGAGAACTGGGCCGACGCCACCGGCAAGCAGGCAGGCGCGCGCCTGGAGGACCTCGCCGACCGCCTGGAGTCCGGCGGCGACATCACCAAGGGCGTGGCCATGGTCCTCGACGGCCTGGCCTACTCGATGGAATGGTCCCAGCGCACGCTGTTCCACGCGGTGGAGCTGGCGAACGGGTACGGCCTGCACATCCAGGACGGCCGCGCACTCGGCGCGTACTCGGGGGCGGCACCCACGGGCCCCAATGTCCCGCAGAACGTGCGGGACGACTACGCGAAGGAGTCGGCGTACCTGGCCGAGGTCAACGGGCTGATAGAGGAGGCCCTGCGGCAGGCCACCCAGGCGGACACGAAGGCCTCGGCCGAACTGGCGAAGCTGGCGGGGACCATCAACGTCTCCAACACCAGCACGGCGCACAACGAGCTGGAGGTCGAGGCCGCGCATGTCGAATTCGACATCATCAGGGGCAGCATCCCGGCCGGGAAGGACCCGCACCTCGTCCGCGCGTGGTGGGGCGGGCTCACGGCCGAGCAGCAGAAGGCGCTGATGCGGTCGGATCCGGTGACCATCCACGACCTCAACGGCCTACCGAACGGTGTCTACGAAGAGCTCCGGGGGCGCGACGGGAAGATCGACCGGGTGGAGATGGTGCGGTTCGCGCTGGACCACTGGGACAAGGACGACGACCTGAAATACGACGACGGCCAGGGAAACTGCACCAATTTCGTGTCGGAAGCCCTGGAAGCCGGCGGCATGGAGGAGAAAATCGATTCCTGGTGGTGGGGCCTTCAGGGCGACAACACATGGGGCCGCGAGAAAGATGGCACCGGATGGACTGCGCTGGACGCGAAGATCTTCCACTCCGACTCGTGGGCACGAGCCGAGGCCCTGCAAAATTTCCTGCTGCGCAACGGCGGTGAGGAGATCCCGAGGTCAGAAGCACGTCCCGGCGACATCATCTTTTACGAGCAGGTGGCTCCCGGAACCAAGACGGCTCAGGGCGAGACCCACCACGCTGCTGTGGTCACCTCGGTAACCCCCGACGGCGACATCAAATTGACCCAGCACACCAGCAACTTCCAGAACGTGAGCCTGGAGAGCCGGGAGCACATCGCCAACACGAACAACGGGGAACAGCGCATCCGCATCGTCCGACCGAAGCCGAATTGGTACTGATGGCTACTTCCCCTGCTTCCGAAACGCTCGCGACCGCCCCGCAGAAACATCCGGTTACGCTCCGCATGGCGATCGCGGCCCTGTCGGTACCTGTCATGACCGTTGCCGGTGTGGTCACTTCCTGGCACGCACAGGACATCCAGAGAGCCTGGCACGGACGGCAAGAACTCGAACACCGGCACCTGCCCTTTCCCGTGACGGAGTACGCGGCCGTGTGGCTAGGGGTGGCCTTCGGAGTGGCAGCCGTGGTCGCCTGCGTGCTCGTCGGCAAGCGGATTCACCGTCGGGACAACGTCCCGCTCTGGCAGAGATGGCCAGGGCTGGTGGCCTTCGTCTGCGTGTGGCCAAACATGCTGACCCTTCCGATCGAGCTGATCATGCTGTACGACGCGTACTCCGTGGCCACGTCGGGCGTGTACCTGGGGGACTTCTGAGAATGTCGATGACCACTCCCCCTACCGCCGCACCCGATGCGGCCACCCCGCAGAAGCGCCCTGTCCCGCCCGGCATGGCGATCGCGGCCCTGTCGCTACCCGTCATGACCGTCGCCGGTGTGGTCGGTTCCCAGCACGCGCGGGACGTCCTGAACGACTGGTCCTGGCAGGAACACCTCGAACACAGCCACATGCCCTTCTCGCTGAAGGAATTCGTAGCCGGGTCGCTATGGGGGACCCTCGGCGTGGCAGCCGTGGTCGTCTGCTTGCTCGTGGGCGTGTGGATCCACCGCCGGGACGGGGTCCCGCCCTGGCGGAGATGGCCGGGCGTGGTGGCCCTCGTTCTGGTGTGGCCCAACATCGCGACGACTCTGATGGAGCTGCTCACGCTGCACGACGCGTACTCATGGGGTGCGTTCATGGCGGACCACTGAGCCGTCCTCGGGGTGGCCGGCGCGTGGGCGGGCGGCGACTGCGGCTGCGCGCCTCCCCGAGGTGCCGGCCCGTTGCTACGCTGCGACGGTGACCCTGCCGACGGTCCAGCAGATCCGCGCACTGCACGAGAAGTACGCGCCGACCCGGGCGGCCTTCGAGCTCGTGCACACCCACTGCGAGATCGTCTCCCGCATCGCGGAGCAGCTTCTCGCCCGCGCCGCCGGCACGCTCGACGCCGACCTCGTGCGCACCGGCGCCCTGCTCCACGACATCGGCGTCTACCGGCTCAACGGCGCCGGTTACATCCGCCACGGCATCCTCGGCCACGAGATCCTCCGCGACGAGGGATTCCCCGAGCGCCTGGGCCGCTTCTGCTCCTGTCATGTGGGCGTCGGCCTGACCCGGCACGACGTTCTCAGCGGCAAGCTGGACGTGCCGGTGGCCGACTATCTGGCGGAGACCGCCGAGGAGCAGCTGGTGATGTACGCCGACAAGTTCCACACCAAGAGCTCGCCGCCGGCGTTCCTGTCCGTGGAGTCCTACGAGGCGTTCCTGGCAATGCGGTTCGGCCCGGAGAAGGTACGCGCGTTCCACGCCTTGCGTGAGCGGTTCGGCGTGCCCGACCTCACCGCTCTCCGGGCGGAATACGGCCACACCCAGGCCGTTTCGGTCACATTGCGGGCCACGCCGCACTGAAAACGGAACGCACCCCGGGTCCACGGCGCCGAGCGTGTGAGCTGCACAACGCACAAGCTCCTTGTTGCAAACGGTCGTTGTCGTCGGCGGTGGCTGCGGCTGGCCGAATCACCCCCGCCCGGGTCGACGTGTCACGCGTGGTCTCCCTAGCTTGCTGGTGGCCGGATCGCATCGTGAGGGTCCGGCAACGGAAGTACACGGCAGTCACCGCAAGGGGAACCATGCGTAAGGTGAATGCACGCCGGTATGCCGTCGCCTCGGCGGCTCTCGGCCTCGCGGCCGGGCTGTTCGCAGCGGGGCCGGCATCCGCGATGACAGCGGCGCCCTCGGCCCAGGGCTCGTCCGGAGACGTGGAGTTCTCCGTCTTCGACAACGGATCCGGAATTCCCAGAAACACCTCGTTCCGGCTGGCCGATCTCGGCCGGCACGGGATTCCGGATTCCGCGGTGAGGGAACTCGGCGCCGGGAAGGCGCCCCGTCCCGCCGCCACCCAGAGCGCGACGCTCAGCGGCCCCGACGACCTGGTGGGGCAGTGGAAGGACCGTGACGGCTGGACCGTCTACATGCGGCGGGGGTACTACGACCCCGTCAAGGACAAGGGCTTCGGGCTCACCAAGATAGAGCAGAAGCACAACCTCACCATGAAGGCCGTCCGGGCCACCACGCAGTACCCGCGCCCGGGAGCCGCGGGGAAGCAGAAGTTCGCCGGGTATCCGGACACCTGGAACTACTTCACCGACGTACTGCACGTGAAGTGCAGCGGCTGGTGGATCTTCCGGACCTGCCGCGTCGACAAGGTCCAGGCCGTGCGCGCGGGAGTAGACTTCAGCGTCAAAATCCCGCAGCTGCCCAAGGGCGTCATCACCGCCTACTGCGAGGGCGTGCAGGGGCGTTGCCCCGACTGGGTGAAGAACGCCATCAACATCTGATCGCCATCCGATCCGCTCCAGGCCAGGAGGGTCCTCCCGATGAGCCGACATCCGGTCCGGCCGTCCCGCGCACTCCCCGCGGCCGAGTGGTGGGCGCCGTTGCTCGTCGACCTGGGTGCGGTTCAGCGCGGGAGTGCCGGGCTCGGGCTGTGCGTCCGGGACGTCGACCTCACGTCCGGCCGCGCACAGGTGACCGTGCAGTGGCCCGGCGTCCCCGCAACCACCCTCCTGCCCGACCCCGAGGCCGGCCGCGACGCGCTCCTGCGGGCGATCGCCGCGGCCGGCCCCGCCCGGCTCGCCGGCGAGGAGCCGGCGGACTCCCCGTCCTCGCCGCTCGCCGGCCACGGCTGGCTGCTCGACGAAATCGGCCGGCGAAGCGACGCCTGGTACGCGTATCTCGCCGAACCGGTCGAGCTGCTCCGGGTGGTGACCGACGGCCGCCGGACCACGGACGTCGCCGTGGGGCGCACCTCGCGCGGGGACGTGGTGGAGGTCCGTGTCCCCCTGGCCGGGCTGGGGGCCGGCGGCATGGACGCCGGCCTCACCTACACCATCGTCGAGCGCGCCGTGACCGTCGCGGCACACGACCTCCGGCCGGCCGGCCCGGTGCGGGGCCGGCCCACCTTCGCCACCGGCCTTCCGGGCGAGGACCCGGACGGGCCCCAGGAGCCCTAGAGTCGCTTCTCCAGCAGCGTCACCGCGTAGGTACCGCCGAGCCCGCCGTCCTTCGACGGCTGCTCGCCGACGACCGTGTAGCCCGCCCCCTCGTAGTACTCCCGCAGGCGGGCGTTGCCGGACAGACAGTCGAGCCGGCACAGGCCACGGCCGGAGGCGGCGATACGGCGTTCCGCCTCGGCGAGCATCAGCCGCCCGGTGCCCGGGGGCGCGACTCGGCGGTCGGTCATGAGCCGGTGGACGTAACCGGCGTCGGGGCCCTGCGGCCCCCAGGCGGCCGGGTCGTCCCACCACAGCTCCCACGCCCCGGCGACGGGGCCGTCCGGCCCCATCGTGGCGATCCACACCTCCCCGTCCCGCAGGCGCGCCCGGAAGTGGTCCTCACCGAGCTCACCCGGCTTCCACTGGTCGATCCCCCCGGCGAGCTGCCGGCGCGCCGCGTCGTCGCGGAGCCGGACGAGTTCGGTGACGTCGCCTTCGCCGGCCCGCCGGAAGGCCAACGCGGCGTGGCGTAGCGCGACATGCGTCCAGCGGACGCCCGCCCGCCCGTGCGCGTCCTCGCGTTCCGCGAGGTGGACGACCTCCAGCCCGCAGCGGCGGGCGAGCGCGACGGTCTCCTCGGCCGCGACGGGGAACATCCGCCGGCCCTCGGGAACGGGCCCGTGCCGCAGCGAGAGCACCACCTGCCCGCCCACGTCCAGCAGCCCGGCCAGGCGTTCCATCGCGGCCGCCCGCTGCCGCTCGTCCAGGTGCATCCAGACGGCGGTCAGGAGAATCAGGTCGAAGCGGCGCCCGTCGAGGCCGGCGAGCCCGGGCAGCGCGTCGTCGACCCACTCGATCTCCTGGCCGCCGTGAATGCGCCGGGCCAGGGCCCGCAGCTCGGCGGTGGGTTCGACGGCCACGACCCGATGCCCCCGCGCGGCCAGCGCCGCCGCGTCACGCCCGCTGCCCGCGCCGATGTCCAGCACGGAAGCGGGTCGCGAGGGAAACAGGTGCAGCACCTCGCGGTGCACCTCGTCGAAGGACACGCTCTCGTACTGCTCGGCGAGCGCGTCGGCGGCTTCGCCGTAACCGGCGTTGGTGGGCGTGGAGTGCAGCCGGTCGACGGCTGTGTCGGTGTTCACGGGGCGGCAGCGTAGGCGCGTGCGCGCCGGCGTACCGCGACGTGGATCACTGGCCGCCGACCGGCACGGCGGCAACCCGCCTCGCTCACCGGTGGGTGCTGGGAATGTGCGGGTAGCACTCGCGACGCGTGATCGTCGTGTCGCCCGTCAGGTTGTCCAGAATGCTGTTGCCCGTGCGCGGCCCCACGATGCCGTCGTCCTCCAGGCCGGACGCGCGCTGGAACTTAAGCAGCCAGCGGTAGGTCTCGTCGCCGTACTGGCCGTCCACGTTGATCCAGGCGTTCTGCTTCGTCCGGACGATCCAGTCCAGGATCCCCTCCTGGACACAGGTGACCCCGTAGTGGTTCCTACTGCCCGGGTGGATGTTCGGGACGTTGGGCGCGGCGCCGGCCGGCACGGCCACCGCCGTCGTCACGGCCAGGGCGGCGCCGATGACGCCCGTCACCGCGGCGAACTTCCTCGGCTTCATCACGTCTCCCCCTACACGCACGCGCGGTCAAGCAGCCCGGCCCAGGTCCGCGGGCCGACCAGCCCGTCGACCTCGTTGCCGCGGTAGCCGCACGCGTACTGGAACTCCTTCACCGACTTGGTCGTCTTCCGGCCGAAGACGCCGTCGGCATCGGTCCTGATCCCGGTGTCGGTCAGCTTCTGCTGGAGGAACCGCACGCACGTCCCCCGGTCCCCCTCCGAGAGGAACGGCCGTGTCTGCGCGCACCCGCGCGCGCTCACGGCGGTGTCCGCGGCCTGCGCCGTGGCGACCGCCCCACCACCCCCCAGCGTCACCGCGCCGACCAGCGCCACCAGCAGTAACCGTGCCCGCTTCATCAGGTCTCCCCTGCGTCCGTCCTGTGCTCTCGGACCGCCACGATAGGAAGCGGGGCGCCCCCGGGGCGTCCCGCACACGGTTGACTTCCCGTCTGCGACTACGGCGGTAGGTGAGGCGGAGCCTCCACCGGGCGCGGCAGCGGGTCCGGCCCCCGGTGACTACTTCGCCGCCCGGCTCCCCGTGCTCACCGGAGCCGTCGCGTGTGCCGCGCTGCGGGCCGCCTCCGCCACCTGGCCGGCGGTCAGGGCGTAGCCCGTCTCCGCGTTGGCCGTCGAGCGGGCGAACACCACGCCGTAGACCTTGCCCGTCGGCGTGAGGAGGGGGCCGCCCGAGTTGCCCGGGCGGACCGTGGAGCGCAGGGAGTAGACCGTGCGCGTCGTCACGCCGTCGCCGTAGATGTCCTGGCCCTTGGCGCGGACCTCGTTGGCGACCGTGGCGGCGCGCAGGTCGAGGCCGCCGTTCTCGGGGTAGCCGGCGACGACGGCCGCGTCGCCGCGCTTGGCGGTCTTGTCGAAGGGGAGGACGGGCGCGTCCAGGCCCGGTACGTCCAGCACGGCCACGTCCGTGCGCGGGTCGAAGAGGACCACGCGCGCCGCGTACGCGCGGCCCACGCCGCCGACCCGGACCGTCGGTTCGGTCACGCCGGCGACGACGTGCGCGTTGGTCATGACGTGCTCGTTGGCGTAGACGAAGCCGCTGCCCTCCTGGCCCCGGCGGCCGTCGCCGACCTCGGCGACGCCCTCGATCTTGACGACGCTGTCGCGGGCCGCCTGCGTGGCGGCGACGGTGACCGCGTCGCCGGAGGGCTTGGCGACCCCGGTCGCCGGTTCGTTCTCGAAGGGGTTGAACACCTGCGGGAAGCCCGCGCCCGCGAGCGCGTCCGTGGTGCGGCTGAACCACGTCGGCGCCTGCTCCGGCATGGCCCGCTGCACGGCGTTCAGCAGGGCGGAGTCCTTGATCTGCTGGGTGAGCGGGGCGGAGTTCGCGGAGACGAGGACGCTGGCGGCGACCCAGCCGACGAGGAGGACGGCCAGCGAGTTGACGGCCGCGCCGCCGGCGCCGTCCAGGCCGCGTACGGGGGCCCAGGTCAGACGGGCGCGCAGCTTCCAGGCCAGGCGGCCGGCGAGGGCGTGGCCGAGGCCGGCGGGTATGAGGACGGCGAGGACCGCGACGACGGCGGCCGTGGTGGTCCCGGCCTCGAACGGCCGGAGGATGAACGGCAGGGCCCACACGCCGAGGACGGCTCCGCCGAGGAAGCCGGCCAGGAGGATCACACTGGCGACGAGGCCCCGGCGGTAGCCGGACACGGCGTAGCCGAGGACGATCAGCATCAGCAGAAGGTCGAGCAGGTTCACAACGCGAGCCCCTATTCGTGCGGCGCGCCCCCGATCGCGTCCACGGTCCGTGGACTGGTTAAAACGTGTGTTTCCGCTCCGCGGTTCCACGGCGTGGGCTTTGCCACATGGCGCGTGCGGCGCCGTGGGGGCGTGCGCCGAAACGCACCCGCCCACCCGTTGCCCGGAAAGGTTCCGGGTGCCGGGTGGGCGGGTGGGAGAAACGGGTGGGAGAAACCGGTCAGACCGCGCTCAGCTCGCGCTCCGGCGCGTCCGGCGCGTCCGGCGCCATCCGCTTCTGCAGGGCCTCGCCCTCCACGTCCACGTTCGGCAAGAACCTCGCGAGCCACCCCGGCAGCCACCACGCCGCGCGGCCCAGCAGGGCCAGGACGGCCGGGACGATGGCCATGCGGACGACGAACGCGTCGAAGAACACGGCGATCGCGAGCCCGAAGCCGATCATCTTGATCATCTGCTCGGAGGAGCCGATGAAGCCCGCGAAGACGCTGATCATGATGACGGCGGCGGCGGTCACCACGCGCGCGCCGTGGCGGAAGCCGGTGACGACGGCCTCGCCGGGGCGCTCGCCGTGGACGTAGGCCTCGCGCATGCGGGTCACGAGGAAGACCTCGTAGTCCATGGCGAGGCCGAAGACGACGCCCACCATGAAGATCGGCATCATGGACATGATCGGGCCGGTCTCCTCGACGCCGAAGAGTCCGCCGAGCCAGCCCCACTGGAAGACGGCGACGACGGCGCCGAGCGCGGCGACGACGGAGAGCAGGAAGCCGAGGGCGGCCTTCAGCGGCACGAGGACGGACCGGAAGACGACCATGAGCAGCAGGAAGGCGAGGCCGACGACCAGGCCCAGGTAGGGCAGGAGGGCGTCGTTGAGCTTCTGCGAGACGTCGATGTTCATCGCCGTGGAGCCGGAGACGAGCACCTTGGCGCCGGTGTCGGCGCGGAAGGAGCCGGCCTTGTCACGGATGGCGTGGACGAGGTCCTCGGTCTCGGAGCCGCTCGGCTTGGACTTGGGGACGACGGTGATGGTGGCGGTGTCGCCGGCCTTGTTGAAGGCGGCGGGGGACACCATGGCGACGTCGTCCATGCCCTTGATGCTGTCGGTGACGGTCTGGGCGGCGGCCTTGGGGGCCTTCGCGCCGGCCGTGTCGAGGACGAGCATCAGCGGGCCGTTGAAGCCGGGGCCGAAGCCCTCGGAGAGCAGGTCGTAGGCCTTGCGCTGGGTGGTGTTCTCCGGCTGGGAGCCGTCGTCGGGCAGGCCGAGGACGAGCGAGCCGGCGGGGACGGCGATCGCGCCGAGGCCGAGGACGCCCGCGAGCAGCACCATGACGGGGCGGCGCAGAACGAAGCGGGCCCAGCGGGTGCCCATGTTGGGCTTGTCCGCGGTGGAGGCGCCGGTGCCCTTGCGGACCTTGCGCGCGAGGACCTTGCGGCCGGCGAAGCCGATGAGGGCCGGGATGAGGGTGAGCGCGATGAGAACGGCGATGGCGACCGTGCCGGCGGCGGCGAGACCCATCTTGGTCAGCATCGGGATGTTGACGACGGCGAGCCCGGCGAGGGCGATGACGACGGTCAGACCGGCGAAGACGACGGCGGAGCCGGCGGTGCCGACGGCGCGGCCGGCCGCCTCCTCGCGCTCGCGGCCCTCGGCGATCTCCGCGCGGTAGCGGGAGACGATGAAGAGGGCGTAGTCGATGCCGACGGCGAGGCCGATCATCATGGCGAGCGTGGAGGTGTTGCCGGACAGGTCCAGCGCGGAGGCCAGTGCGGCGATCGAGGAGACGCCGATGCCGACGCCGATGATCGCGGTGAGCAGCGGCAGTCCGGCCGCGACGAGCGAGCCGAAGGTGATCACGAGAACGACGGCGGACACGATGAGGCCGATGACCTCGGTGTTGCCGCCCTCGGGCATGGACTGCAGGGCGCTGCCGCCCATCTCGACGGTCAGTCCGGCGTCCCGCCCGTGCTGGGCGGCCTGCTTCAGGTCGTCGCGGGACTCCTCGGTGACCTCGCTGGACTTCACCTTGTAGGAGACCGAGGAGTAGGTGATCGTGCCGTCGCCGGAGACGGTCGGCCCGGGCTTGGCCAGGAAGGGGTCGGCGGCCTTGTCGACCTGCGGGCCCTTCAGCTCGGCGACGACCTTCTCGACCGCGGCCTTGTTCTTCGGGTCGGTGATCTTCTGGCCCTCGGGGGCCTTGAAGACGAGGCGGGCGGTGGCGCCGTCGGCCTTCTGGCCGGGGTTGCGGTGCTCCAGCAGGTCGAAGGCGGCCTGCGCCTCGGTGCCGGGGATGGAGAAGCTGTTGTTGGTCGACTTGGAGGCGGTGGCGGCGCCGAAGCCGGCGAGCGCCAGCAGCATCACCCATATCAGGGCGACGTACCAGCGGCGCCGGAAGGCGGTCCGCCCGAGCCGGTAGAGGAAGGTGGCCACGAGGTGCTGTGCTCCCGTCGGGTCGAGGGTCAGGTCATCTGGGTGTGGGAAACCAGCCCGACGACGAGAGCGGCGCGTCAGGTGGTGCGGTGGTGCTCTGCGGTTGTGGTGTGGGGGGTGTGGGGGTCCGTCAGCGGTCGGCGAGGCCGAGGGCGGGGAGGACCACGGCGTCGACGTAACGGGCGAGGTAGTCGGGGCTCACCGGCCGGTCCTCGATGAGGGGCCGGGCGATGAAGGCGCCGATCATCATGTGCGCCACATAGCCGAGGGCGGGGTTGCCGGGGGCGAGTTCGCCCCGGTCGACCCCGCGCCGGATCATGGCGTCGAGCGCGGCCGCCTCGGGCTCGATGAGGAGCTCGCGCAGCGCGCGGTGCAGGTCCGGGTTGGCGTGGATGGCGGACCCCAGGCCCCGCATGAGGGCGGCGTCGCGCTCCATCTCCGCCTCGTCGGCGTTGCACAGCATCGCGTGGAGGTCGCCACGCACCGACCCGGTGTCGATGTCGGCCAGGCTGACCGGCTTCTTGCGGCGCAGCGCGGTCGCGACCAGCTCGGGCTTGCCCTTCCACTGGCGGTAGAGGGTGGCCTTGCTGGACCGCGTGCGGGCGGCGACGGCGTCCATGGTCAGGGCGTCGTAGCCGACCTCGCGCAGAAGGGCGAGGACCGCGTCGAAGAGCTCGGCCTCGCGCTCGGGCGTCAGCCGGGTGCGGCGCACCGAGGGGGTGGGTGAGTCCGCCGGCATTCCGCGTCTCCCTTCGACGACAGTCCTTGCGCGGATGCGTACGAAACGGTTTCGTACCGTACGAGCGTACGACGGCCGAAAGCGAAACGGGACCGTTTCGATGGTGTGATGCGTCACGGACCGAGTTGCCGGTGATTACTCCGCTCGGAACGATGGAGGGGTGACCGATGCCTACCTCCGGTACCCGCATCTCCACGACGATCTCCTCTGCTTCACCGCCGAGGACGATCTCTGGCTGGCCCCTCTCCCGGACGCCTCGGGGGGCGCCGGGCGGGCGTGGCGGCTGACCGTCGACCGGACGAGGGTGGGGCACCCCCGCTTCTCGCCCGACGGCCGGCACATCGCCTTCACCAGCTGGCGCACCCTCGATCCCGAGGTCCACCTCGTCCCGGTCGAGGGCGGCAGCGCCCGCCGGCTCACCTACTGGGGCAGCACCGACACCCGGGTCTGCGGCTGGGCCCCGTCCGACCGGAACGGGGGGCACGACATCCTCGCCGTCTCCTCGCACGGCCAGCCGTTCTCGTACTTCTCGTGGGCCTACCGGCTGCCGGTCGACGGCAGCCCGGGGCTGCGGCTGCCCTGGGGCCCGGTGTCCGACATCGCGATGGGCGACGTCGACGGCGAGCACCGCACGCTGCTGCTGGCCGGCAAGCCGCCGCACGAGCCGGCGTCCTGGAAGCGCTACCGGGGCGGGGCGACGGGCAGGCTGTGGCTGCACGGCACGCGGCTGGTGCCGGAGCTGAAGGGCCATCTGGACTCGGTGATGTTCGCCCGCGGCCGGATCGCCTTCCTCTCCGACCACGAGGGCGTCGGCAACCTCTACTCCTGCCTGCCCGACGGCTCGGACCTGCGCCGGCATACGGACCACGACGACTTCTACGCCCGGCACGCCGCCACCGACGGCCGGCGGGTGGTCTACCAGTGCGCGGGGGCGGTGTGGCTGGTGGAGGACTTCGGTCCGGACGCGGTGCCGCGCCGGCTGGACGTGCGGCTGGGCGGGCCGCGTGCGGGGCGCCGCTCGTACCAGGTGCAGGCGGCGAACAACGTCGACGCGCTGGCCGTGGACACCACCGGCCGCGCGAGCGCGGTCGGGGTGCGCGGCAGCCTGTACTGGCTCACGCACCGCGACGGCCCGGCGCGGGCCATCCACGACACCCCGGGCGTCCGGGTGCGGCTGCCGGAGATGCTCGGCTCGACCGGGCGGGTGGCGTATGTGACGGACGCGGAGGGCGAGGACGCCATCGAGATCGCCCAACTGCCGCGCGTCACCGAGCCGTCGGAGCCGCGCCGGCTGGCCGCCGGGCGGATCGGGCGGGTGCAGGAGCTGGTCGCCTCGCCGGACGGCGAACGGCTCGCCGTCGCCGCGCACGACGGGCGGTTGCTGCTGGTGGACGCCTCGGCCGAGGGCGACGGGGACGTCGGCGAGCTGGTCCGGTCCGACAACGGGCCCGTCGGCGACCTCGCCTTCTCCCCCGACTCGGCCTGGCTGACCTGGTCGCACCCCGGCATCGGCCGCTCGCTGCGGCAGATCAAGATTGCCCGGCTCTCGGACCGGACGGTCGTGGACGTCACCAGCGGCCGCTTCGAGGACGAGAAGCCGGTCTTCACCCGCGACGGCCGCTACCTGGCCTTTCTCTCCTGGCGCGGCTTCGACCCGGTGTACGACGTGCACACCGGCGATCTGTCCTTCCCGCTCGGCTGCCGCCCGTACCTGGTACCGCTGTCGTCGGCGACGCCCTCGCCGTTCGCGCTGTCGGCCGAGGGCCGGCCGGCGGCGGGCGGGCTCGACCTGGACGAGGGCGAGCGCGGGAACGGGGAGGGCGCGGTGCTGGTGGAGGTGGAGGGGCTGGAGAGCCGGGTGACGCAGTTCCCGGTCGCCGCCTCGAAGTACTCCCATCTCTACCCCGTCAGCGGCGGCGGGCTGGTGTGGCTGCGCTGGCCCATCTCCGGCGCGCTCGGCGAGACCTTCGCCAACCCGGCGGAGACCTCGGGCCGGCCCACGCTGGAACACTTCGACCTGCACAAGGCCAAGCGGACCGAACTGACCGGCTCGCTCGACTGGTTCGCGGTCAGCGGCGACGGCACCCGGCTCGTCGTCAACGACGAGGGCGACCTGCGCGCCGTGCCCGCCACGGACACGCCCGACCCCGACAGCACGGTCTACATCGACATGCGGCGCATCATGCACCAGGTCGACCCGCCGTCCGAGTGGCGGCAGGCGTACGCGGAGGCGGGCCGGATCGTCCGCGCCTACTTCTGGGAGCCGGGCATGTGCGGCGTCGACTGGGACGGCGTGCTGGAGCAGTACCGGCCGCTGGTCGAACGCGTCGCCTCCCCCGACGAGTTCGCCGACCTGCTGCGCGAGGTCCTCGGCGAGCTGGGCACCTCGCACGCGTACGTCACCCCGGCGCGCCGCAACGAGGGCCCGCCGCACTACCAGCGGGCGATCGGGCTGCTCGGCGCCAACTTCGTGCACGGCAAGGACGGCTCCTGGGCAGTGCGGCGCATCCTGCCCGGCGAGTCCTCCGACTCCAAGGCCCGCTCCCCGCTGGCCGGTTCGGGGATCCGCGACGGCGCGGTGCTCACGCACGTCGACGGCCGCCCGGTCGATCCCGTCACCGGCCCGTTCCCGCTGCTGGCCGGGGCCGGCGGGACGACCGTCGAGCTGACCTTCCGGCCGCCGGAGGGCGACGGCCCGCCGCGCCGGGTCGCGGTGGTGCCGCTGGTGGACGAGCGGCCGCTGCGCTACCAGGACTGGGTGGCCAAGCGCCGCGCGGTCGTCCGCGAGCTGAGCGACGACAAGTGCGGCTACCTCCACATCCCCGACATGGGCGGCTCCGGCTGGGCCCAGTTCAACCGGGACCTGCGCAAGGAGATGTCGTTCCCCGCGCTCATCGTGGACGTGCGGGGCAACGCGGGCGGCAACATCAGCGAGCTGGTGGTCGAGAAGCTGACCCGCACGATCATCGGCTGGGACCTGACCCGCGACGCCCGGCCCGTCTCCTACGCGAGCAACGCACCGCGCGGCCCGGTCGTCGCCATCGCGGACGAGATGACCTCCTCCGACGGCGACATGATCACGGCGGCGTTCCGGCTCCAGGGCATCGGCCCGGTCGTCGGCCTGCGCACCTGGGGCGGGGTGGTCGGCATGACCGGCCGGCACCGGCTGATCGACGGCACGCACATCACCGTGCCGATGAACGCGGCCTGGTTCGACGACTACGGCTGGAGCGTCGAGAACCACGGCGTCGAGCCGGACCTCGAGGTCGACCGCACCCCGCTGGACTGGGCCGAGGGCCGGCACAAGCAGCTCGACGACGCGGTGCGCGTCGCGCTGGACCTGCTGCGGCAGCAGGGGTCGAAGACCCCGCCGGACTACTCCGGGGTGCCGGACCTGCGCCGGCCGAAACTGCCGCCGCGCGCCTGAGCACACGCGCCGGAGCACGCCGGAGGCCAGGGCAGTCACGAGGGGCGCACCTGTGGCGGGTGCGCCCCTCGTGTCATGCGGTGCGCGTCACAGGACGCGCGGACCGGCCGTCGCGTCAGATGTCGTCGCGCAGGTCGTCCTGGATGTCGTCGAAGGCCTGCTGGCTCTTCTGCTGGCCCTGCTGGGCCTGCTGCTGCCCCTTCTGTTGCTGCTGCTGGCCCTTCTGCTGGCCCTTCTGCTGGGCCTTCTGCTTGGCGTCCTGCATCTTCTGCTTGGCCTGCTGGCCCTTCTGCTGGGCCTGGTCCTTCATTCCCATGCCGGTTTCTCACTTTCCTGGATCATTCGGGAGGATCCCGGAACCACCGTGACATGACCGGACGCAGGCCGCATATCGTACGGTTACCCTCCGCTACCCCCGGGCGTGAGCCTGCTCGTCGGCCGCGCCGCCCGCGCCCACCAGCCCGGTGCGCACACCGGCCAGCCGGGGCTCGACGCGCCGCATCTCGCGCGGCCCGGCCGCCCCGACGACGAACGGGAGCAGGCCCCGGACGCCCTGCATGCCGCGCAGCCACCGCTGGGCGTAGACGTGCGCCGAGCGGCGCTCGATGCCGTCCACGAGCCGGTCGACGGCCGGGCCGAGCGGGTAGGTGCGGTTGGCGGGCCAGGGCAGCCGGCGGCGCAGTTCGCGCAGCGCGTCGTTCTCGTCGGCCCCGCGCACCATGTCGGTGTCGGTCCAGCTCAGATAGGCCACGCCGACGCCCACACCGCGGTGGGCGACCTCGGCGCGCAGACTGTGCGCGTACGCCTCCACGCCCGCCTTCGACGCGCAGTACGCGCTCATCAGCGGCGCCGGCGCGATGGCCGCGAGCGAGGCGATCTGCAACAGGTAGCCGCGGCTCGCGGTGAGCGCGGGCAGGAACGCCCAGCCTGTGACCGCGCTGCCGATGAGGTTGACCTCCACGACGCGGCGCCACGCGTCCGGGTCGGCGTCGGCGAGCGGGCCGCCCGTGGCGACCCCGGCGTTGGCGACGACGACATCGACCCGGCCGTAGCGGCCCGCCACCTCCTCGGCCGCCCGCCGCATCGCCTCGTGGTCGGTGACGTCGGCGTGCCAGTACCCGGCGTCGGCCTCCGGGCGCAGGGACGCGGCGACCCGCCGCAGCTCCCCGGGCTCCAGCCCGACCAGCGCGAGGCGCATCCCGCGCGCGGCCAGCTTGCGCGCCAGCAGCTCCCCGACACCGCGTGCGGCCCCGGTGACGACGGCGACCCGCCCGGCCAGCGGTGCGCGGCCGCTCATCGGGCCGCCTCCGCGGCCGCCGCGGCCCGGCGCACCCGGGGGCCCCTTCGCACCTGGTACTCGGCGAGGTCCACCCGGCGGGTGACCTTGCGGAACTCCGCGGTCGTGCCGGGCCAGACGGTGGTGTTGCGGCCGCCGGCGTCCAGGTACCAGCTGTCGCAGCCGGTGTTCCACACGGTCGACGCCATGCGCTTCTGCAGCTTGCGGTTCCAGTCGCGCACGGCCGAGGGACGGGCGTCGAGGGCGGCCCGGCCGCCGAGGGTGCGCAGCTGGCGGAGGAAGTCGGCCATGTAGTTCAGCTGGGACTCGATGATCAGGATCATCGAGTTGTTCCCGAGGCCGGTGTTGGGGCCGATGACCATGAGGAAGTTGGGGAAGCCGGCGACGCTGGCCCCGCGCAGGGCCGCCATGCCGTCCTTCCACTCCTCGGCGAGCGTACGGCCCTCGGCGCCGGTGACGCGCTGGGCGATGGGCATGTCGGTCACCCGGAAGCCGGTGCCGAAGACGATCGCGTCGGCCTCCGCCTGGGTGCCGTCCGCCGCGACGAGCGTCGAACCGCGCACCTCGGCCAGGCCGGAGGCGACGAGGTCGACATTGGGACGGGTGAGGGCCGGGTAGTAGTCGTCGGACAGCAGGATGCGCTTGCAGCCGATGCGGTAGTCGGGGCGCAGCTTGGCCCGCAGCTCCGGGTCGGCGACGGCCTTGGTCATGTGCCGGGTGGCGTAGCCCTCCAGCAGGCCCAGCTCGTCGGGCCACTTGGTGAACAGGCCGGTCTGCAGCTCCCGGATGCCCCACAGCACGCCGCGCCGCACGGTCCCGGTGCCGGGCAGCCGGTCGTGCAGCCACCGCTCGGCCGCCGTGATCCGCCGGTCCCTGCGCGGCAGCACCCAGGGCGGGGTGCGCTGGAAGAGGGTCAGCCGTTCGACCTCCGGCTGGATGCTCGGCACGATCTGGATCGCGGAGGCGCCGGTGCCGATCACCGCGACGCGTTTGCCGCGCAGGTCGTAGTCGTGGTCCCAGCGGGCGGAGTGGAAGACCGGGCCGGGGAAGTCCGCGAGCCCCGGCACGTCGGGGATCCTCGGGTCGGAGAGCGGCCCGGTGGCGGAGACGACCACGTCGGCGGTGTAGCTCTCGCCGGTGGTGTCGACCTCCCAGTGCAGCTGCCCGGCGTCCCAGCGCAGGGCCGTCACCTCGGAGTGCAGGCGGATGTGCGGCCGCAGCCCGAAGGTGTCGGCGACGTGCTCCAGGTACGCCCGGATGTGCCGCTGCCCGGAGAAGCTGTGCGGCCAGGCGGGATTGGGGGCGAAGGAGAAGGAGTAGAGGTGGGAGGGCACGTCGCAGGCGCAGCCGGGGTAGGTGTTGTCCCGCCAGGTGCCGCCGATCGCGCCGGCCCGTTCCAGGACCACGAAGTCGGTGATCCCCTCCCGGCGCAGCCGCACCGCCGCGCCGAGCCCCCCGAACCCGGAGCCGATCACCGCTACCCGTACGTGCTCGACCATGCCGCCGCCTCCCCGCAGCCGCCCGACCGCGCCAGCGATCGCTGGCACAGTCGGGAGCGTAAGACAGGGCCCAGCACGGCGGTAGGGGTCCGAGGAAAGGAAGTTACCGGCGGTCACTCCCCTCCGGGTTCGGTCATGCCCCGAAGACGGCCGTCACCGGCGCGTGGTCGCTCCACCGCTCGGCGTGGGTGGCGGCGCGCTCGACCCGGGCCTTGAGCGCGCGCCCGGCCAGGCCCGGCGTCGCGACCAGGTAGTCGATGCGCCAGCCGGAGTCGTTGTCGAAGGCCCGGCCCCGGTAGGACCACCACGAGTACGGCCCGTCGACGCCCGGGTGCAGGGCGCGGACCACGTCCGTGTACTCCGCGAAGACCTTGGTCAGCCAGTCGCGCTCCTCCGGGAGGAAGCCGGCGCTCTTGCGGTTGGCCTTCCAGTTCTTGAGGTCGGCCTCGGTGTGCGCGATGTTCCAGTCGCCGCACACCAGCACCTCGCGGCCCTCGGCAGCCGCGCGGGCCTTCAGGCCCACCAGGTACGGGAGGAACTCCGCCATGAAGCGTTCCTTCTCGTCCTGGCGCTCCGTGCCGACCTCACCGGAGGGCAGATAGAGGCTGGCCACCGTGACGCCCGGCAGGTCGACCTCCAGATAGCGGCCGCTGCCGTCGAACTCGGCCGAGCCGAAGCCCACCCGCACCGCGTCCGGCTCCCGCCGCGAGTACACCGACACCCCGGCCCGGCCCTTGGCGGCCGCCGGCGCGTGGAAGGCGTACCAGCCGGCGGGCTCGCGCACCTCGTCCGGCAGCTGGTGCGGCTCGGCGCGCACTTCCTGGAGACAGACGACGTCGGCCTCGGTGGCCGCGAGCCAGTCGACGAAGCCCTTCTTGGCGGCGGCGCGGAGGCCGTTCACATTGACGGTGGTGACGGTGAGCATTCCGGCACGATACCGATTTCCGTACCATTCCCCGAATGGAGATCGTGTCCGTCGCGTACGACCATCCCGACGCGGTGAGGCTGCAGGACGAGGTCCAACTCGAGTACGTCGAGCGGTACGGGGACGGTGATCTCACCCCGCTCGAAGCGTCCCATTTCGCCCCGCCGCGTGGCCTGTATCTCATCGCCTACGACCCCGTCGGCCGCCCCGTCGCCACCGGCGCCTGGCGCGCCCGCGACCACGACGAGGAGGGCTACGCGGACGGCGACGCGGAACTGAAGCGGATGTACGTCGTACCGGCCGCGCGGGGCCGCGGGCTGGCCCGTCTCCTCCTGGCCCGCCTGGAGGAGGACGCACGGGCGGCGGGCCGCGTACGGATGGTCCTGGAGACGGGCCTGAAACAGCCGGAGGCCCTCGCGCTCTACCGCTCCGCGGGGTACGCGCCGGCCACCCCGAAGTTCGGCATCTACCGCCACCACCAGGACAGCCGCTGCTTCGCAAAGCGGCTCCGGCCCTGATCCCGGGGGCTCCGGCCCTGATCCCGGGGGCTCCGCCCCCGTTACTGCTCCCCCGTGCGAACCGCTCCCGTCAGGTCGAGGGTCGCCACCGCGCCTCCCGCCTCCTCGTTGGCGAACGCAAGGTCCGCCCCCAGCACCCTCGCCTGGCCCACCGCTATCGTCAGCCCCAGCCCGAGCCCCACGCCGCCCCCCGAGGCCGTGCGGAAGCGCTGGGGCCCGTGGGCCAGGAGATCGGCCGGGAAGCCCGGCCCCCGGTCGCGGACGCGTATGACACCGCCGTCGACCTCGACCGTCACCGGCGCCGCGCCGTGCCGGAACGCGTTGGTGACGAGGTTGGCCAGGACCCGCTCCACGCGCCGGGCGTCGGTCTCGACGAGGCAGTCGCGCTCGACGCGTATCGCCACCTCACCCGGCGCGGACGCGCCCCGTACCGCGCGCCGCACGAGCGCGCCCAGCTCGCGCACGTCCGTGTCGGCCCGCTCCGTGTCGCCGTCGAGGCGGGCCACCTCCAGCACGTCCTCCATCAGCTCGTGCACCCGCCGGGCCCGCTCCTGGACCATCTCCGCCGGCCGGCCCGGCGGCAGCAGCGCCGCGGCGGCGACCAGGCCGGCGACCGGCGTACGCAGCTCGTGCGCGATATTGGCGGTGACCTCGCGCTCCGCGGTGAGACGGGCCGCGAGCGCGTCGGCCATGCTGTTGACGGCCATGGTCAGCCGGGCGATCTCGTCGCGCCCGCCACGCGGCCGCAGCCGGGCCGTGAGGTCTCCCTCGGCGATGCGCTCGGCGATCCGGGCCGAGGCGTTGAGCCGGCGCCCGGCGACGGTGGCGAGCGCCACGCCGACGACCCCGGCGAAGGCGGTGCCGAGCCCCCCGGCGAGGATCAGCACCTCGTCGAGCCGGCGGAGGTTGCGCAGCTCGCGGACGTAGGGATGACGCAGGGCGACGACGTCCCGGCCCGCCGGGCCGGCGGCCCACAGCATCGGCCGGTCGCCGGAGAGGTCGAGGTAGACGCACCGCTTGCCGTGCTCCACGGCCCGCCGCACCGGCGCCGGCAGCCGGTCGGGGTTGACCATCGTCTTCGGCCGGTGGAGGCCGGCGAGGTGGTCCTCGACGGCCGTGGCCAGCCGCGAGTCGAGCGTGTCGCGGGCCGTCTCCAGCTGGGTCACGGCGGTGCGGTGGTGCACCACCACGCCGATGATGACGGAGACCAGGGCGGCGGTGAGCGTGATGGCCACGCCGATCTTCGTGCGCAGTCCCATGCGTTCCGGCTCCTCGACGGCTAGCGGCCGGCCCGGCGGCCGTGGCCGAAGAAACGATCCTGCCGTATGGCGCCGCCGGCCACGAAGGACGCCGGACGGCGTGGCGGCAGTTGCGTCCGCCTTCCGCGCCGGGGCCCGGCCTTAGCAGGCCGGCGCCGTCTCATGGGGCCATTCGGGCCAAATGTAACCGGCGTGGCTGGTTCGACACCCGCGCCCCTGCCCCGCCGGCGCCGGCGGCTCGTAGGATCACCGCGCTCCCGCCGCCCGTACGCCCCCCGTAGTGCCACGGTGGAGGTCACCATGCACATCGCCCGTCGTACGCTCCTCGGCGCCCTCGCCGGATCCGCCGCGTTCGGCGCGGCGGGCGTGCCCTCGGGGACGGCGGGTGCGGTGGAACGGGCCGGCGACGGTCCGCCCGGCGGCGCGGCCGCCGCCGCGCTGGCCCGGCTGCTGCCCCGGCACCACCGGCAGGTCGCCTTCCGCACGGTCGCCCGCGCCGGCGGCACGGACGCCTTCCGGGTCTCCGGGCAGCCCGGCCGGATCACGGTGGAGGGCACGACACCCGCCGTCCAGCTGGCCGGCTTCCACCGCTACCTGCGGGACGTGGCCCGCGCCCACATCTCCTGGAACGGCGAACAGACCGCCCTCCCCGACCGCCTGCCCGCCGTCCGCACCCCGCTGACCGGCACCGCCAACGCCGTCCACCGCTTCGCGTTCAACGACACCAACGACGCCTACACCGGCCCGTACCGCGGCTGGGACTACTGGGAGCGCGAGATCGACGTCCTCGCGCTGCACGGCTTCAACGAGGTCCTCGTCTACGCGGGCGCCGACACCGTCTACCTCCGCACCTTCCTGGAGCACGGCTACACCGAGGCGGAGCTGCTGCGCTGGATCCCCGGCCCGGCGCACCAGCCGTGGTGGCTGGTGCAGAACCTGTCCGCCTTCGGCGGCCCCGTCTCCCGCCCGCTGCTCGACCGGCGCCTCGCGCTCGCCCAGCGGATCGTGCGGCGGCTGCGCGAGCTGGGCATGACGCCCGTCCTGCCGGGCTGGTTCGGCACGGTGCCGCCCGACTTCGTCCGGCGCAACCAGGGCGCCCGCGTCGTGCCGCAGGGCGACTGGGGCGGCTTCCACCGGCCCGACTGGCTCGACCCGCGCCTCCCGCACTTCGCACGCGTCGCCCGCACCTACTACCGGGTGCAGCGGGAGCTGTTCGGCGCCACCACCATGTACAAGATGGACCTGCTGCACGAGGGCGGCACCGCCGGCGACGTCCCCATCGGCGACGCCGCGCGGGCCGTGGAGAAGGCCCTGCGCACCGCCCATCCGGACGCCGTCTGGGCCATCCTGGGCTGGCAGACCAATCCGCGCCGCGAGATCCTCGACGCGGTCGACCGCTCCCGCATGCTCGTCCTCGACGGCCTCTCCGACCGCAACACGAAGGTCACCGACCGGGAGGCGGACTGGGGCGGCACGCCGTACGCCTTCGGCTCGATCTGGAACTTCGGCGGCCACACGGCGATGGGCGCCAACGCGCCGGACTGGGTGCGGCTGTACGACCAGTGGCGGAGGAAGCCCGGCAGCGCGCTGCGCGGCATCGCGCTGATGCCCGAGGCCGCCGACAACAACCCGGCCGCGCTCGCCCTCTTCTCCGACCTCGCCTGGACGGACCGGCCGATCGACCTCGACACCTGGTTCGCCCGCTGGCCCGGGTACCGGTACGGCGGGGCCGACCCGAACGCGGAGCGCGCGTGGCGCATCCTGCGCCGCACCGCCTACGGCACCACCCGTGCCGACGGCTGGAGCGAGTCCGCCGACGGTCTCTTCGGCGCCCGCCCGGACCTGGCCGTCAACCGGGCGGCGTCCTGGTCGCCGCGCCAGGAGCGGTACGACGTCGCCGAGTTCGCGAAGGCCCTGCCCGCGCTGCTGGCGGTCGCACCGGAACTGCGGCGGAGCTCCGCCTACCGCTACGACCTCCTGGACGTCGCCCGCCAGGCCGTCTCGCACCGGGCCCGGCTGCTGCTGCCGCGCGTCAAGGCCGCGTACGAGGCGGGGGACCGGCGCCGTTTCGGCGACCTCACGCGGCAGTGGCTGGACTGGATGGCCCTGCTCGAGGACGTCGTCGCCACGGACGACCGCCATCTGCTGGGCCGCTGGATCGCGGACGCCCGCGCCTGGGGCGGCACGGCGGCCGAGCGCGACCGCCTCGAGGACGACGCCGTGTCCCTGCTGACGGTCTGGGGCCCGCGCGACTCGGCCAACGCGGGCAAGCTCCACGACTACGCCAACCGCGAGTGGTCGGGCCTGGTGGGCGGCCTCTACCGGCTGCGCTGGAGCACGTACTTCACCGAACTCGACGCGGCACTGACGGAGCGCCGCAAGCCGCGCCCGATCGACTGGTACACCCTGGAGGAGCGCTGGCTCCGCGCCCACGGTGCCCTCGCGACGACCGCAAGGGGCGACGTGGTCCGCCTGGCCCGCACGGTGGCGTCACGACTGTGAACGAGCCTTTGCCCTGACGGGGCCTGGGGGCACGGGCTGGGACCGTGACCATTCCGCCGGACCCTCACCGCCTCGGCCGATCGCCGTCGCGGCGGAAAATGAAAGGGGGCGGGGGGATCAGGATCCCCCGCGCCCCGGTCGTCAGTGCGCCCGCTTCGTGGGCGTGCGGCTGACCGTGCCTTCGCCGCCCGCGAGCTTCCATTCCTTGTTGTACGGGCCCAGCGGGATCCGCTTCTCGAAGATCGGGGTGCCGAAGATCTTCAGATGGGTGCTCAGCGCCCCCGAAAGGTCGATGCCCCCGTACGCCGCCCAGCGGCCGGTCGCCGACGCGTTGCCGTCGCTGGAAGCGGACGCGCTGCCCGCGACCTCCGCGCGCAGGTACGGGGCGACGCTGGCGCTGACGCCCGCCACGCCGTACAGGCCGACGCTGGCCTCCGCGCCGAGCGCGGCCTTGACGTGGCCCTCGGCCGAGGCCGTGGCCCGCACCGGGGTGCTGTTCATGTTCGACTGGGCGATCGAGGACCAGCCCTTGCCGCGCTGGTACGCGCCGCCGACCTTGAAGTCGCCCTTGAGGTCCTGGCGGACGTCGACGCTCACCTTGCCGTCGGCGTCGACCTGGAGGTAGCAGGTCAGGTCGAGGTTGACGACGACCGGCACCGGGCCGACCTGGATGACCGGGTCCGCGTGCAGCTTGGCGAACGGCACCCGCAGCGGGTTGGCCTCCGTGGAGGCGGCCGCCTGGCCCTTGAGCTCCCACTGGGAGGACCAGTCGCCGGACAGCGTCAGGGAGGCGCTGGCGACGCCGGGCCCGCTGCCGTCGTAGGCGAAGTCGACCTCGGGCGCGAGCTGGACGAAGCCCGCGGCCGACGCCTCGGCCGAGACGGGGCCGCCCTTGGGCGTCGGCAGGGACGCGCCGACGTCCAGCCGCAGGCTGCCCAGCGGCAGCTTGGCGCCCTCGGGGCCGACGTGCAGGTCGCCGGTCTTCGCCCAGGAGACGTTGACCTTGGGGGCGATGGGCTCGACCTTGACGGTGGACGGGTCGACGGGGACCTTGCCCTTCGCCGTCGAGTGGCCCAGCAGGGCGTTGATCGTGGCCGGGGCGGTCTTGACCTCGGTGCCCTGGTCGGTCTTGCCGACGACCTCGGTGACCTTGGCCAGGACACCCTCGGGCGCGCCGGGCGCGGGCGCGCTGGCGATGACGTCGCCGACGGCGACATCGGCCTTGCCGGCGGCACCCGGGTCGTCCGGGGACACGGCGGAGGGTGCCTTGGAAGGTGCCTTGGACGGCGCCTTGGAGGGGGACTGCTTCGCGGGGGCGGCAGCCCCCTTCGTTATGACGGCCCGTCCGGTGCTGCGGTCGAAGGAGGCGACCTTCAGGGCGGACTTCTCCGCCTTCCGGTCGTCGCCACCGTCCGGCCGCGCCACCGCACTCGGCACGCCCGCCCCGTCGGGGGCGGCGGCCTTCACGGCGAGTTGCGGAGAGGTGTTGGAGCCGGCGGCGGCCACCGGCTCCGTGCCGCCGTCCGCCCGGGCGTCGGCGGGGCCGGACGCCGCGGAGGAGCAACCGGCGACGAGGAGGGAGGCGGCGGACAGCGCCGGAAGAACGGCAAACCTGATGGATCTGCGCAAGATTGGGTCCTCGGAGGGATGAGGTGGGGGGAGACCGAGGGGTGGTCGATCCCCCGGCCGCGCCGCTGCGCGCGTGACCGCGCGGAGCGATCCGCAAGATCGTGCCATGTGACATTGCGTCCACAGAACCGATTCACCGTCAGAAAGTGAATGATCTGGATCACATCTGGGAGATATGTGTTTGAAACCGATAACATCCGGGCCGTTCTTCTTTGCTGCACAAGGGAGATGAGAGGGGCGCCGGATGGCGGACGAAGGCGGACGGCCACTACGGGTGCCGGTCGGCGAGGACGCGGCGCGCTGGGTCACGCGAAGCCGCTGCCGGCGCGTGCTGCTCGTCGTGCACAACGTGACGTCCGCGACCCGGCTGCTGGACGTAATCCCCTTGCTGGGCGGCGACTTGCGCGTGCAGCTGCTGGCGACGTGCACCGGCTCGTCGCCCTTCCTGGCCGGCGTGCCGGAGCTGCTGGCGGAGGCGGGGCTGCCGGTGCTGCCGTGGGAGCAGGCGAAGGCGACGCCGGTCGACCTCGCGATATCGGCGAGTTACGGCGGTGAACTGCACCTGATTCAGGGGAAGTTGATCGTCCTGTCGCATGGAATTGGATACAATAAGAGACTCGGGCAGCCCGGAGCCCGGAGCCCGGAGCCCGGAGCCCGGAGCCCGGAGCCCGGAGCCCGGAGCCCGTCTTCGGCCTCGCGCCCGACTGGCTGCTGCACGAGGGGCGCCCCCTCGCCACCGCGACGGTCCTCTCCCACCCCGAGCAGCTCCAACGCCTCGCCGCCGCCTGCCCGGAGGCCGCCCCGACCGCCGTGCTCGCCGGGGATCCCTGCTACGACCGCATCCTCGCCGCCCTGCCCCACCGTGACCGCTTCCGCCGGGCCCTGGGCGTCGCGCCCGGCCAGCGTCTGATCGTCCTCAACTCCACCTGGTCGGCGCGCTCCCTCCTCGGTGACGCGGGCGGCGCCACGGGTACCGACGACCCGGCCTCCTGGCTGCTCCCCCGCCTGCTCTCCGAACTCCCCGCCGACGAGTACCGCACCGTCGCCGTCCTGCACCCCAACATCTGGTACGGGCACGGGCCCGGCCAGGTGCGGGCCTGGCTCGACCGGGCCCGGCGGGCCGGGCTCACGCTCGTGCACCCCCTCGACGCCTGGCGGCAGGCGCTGATCGCCGCGGACTGCCTCATCGGCGACCACGGCAGCGTCACCTACTACGCCGCCGCCGTCGGCACGCCCGTACTGCTCGCCGCCTTCCCCCACGACGCCCTCGACCCGCACTCGCCCGTCGCCGCCCTGGGCCGCACCGCGCCGCGGCTGCGCCCCGGCGACGACCCGCGGCGGCGGATCGAGGACGTCATCGCGGCCCACGACCCCCGCGACCACGCCGCCCTGGCCGAGCAGACGAGTTCCTCCCCCGGCCGGTCCGCCGCGCTCCTGCGCCGCCTCTGCTACGACCTCATCGGCATCCCCGAGCCCGCCGACCGCCCCGCCCTGCTGGACCGGCTGCCGCTGCCCGCGTTCGAACCCGTCGAGCGCACCGCGCCCGTGCGCGTCCTGTCCCGGCTGGTCAGCGGCGACCCGCCCGAGGTCGCCGTCACCCGCTACCCGGACGCCGCGCACGAGCCGGAGGGCCCGGACGCCGACGGCGCCCACACGCTCGTGCACGAGGACACCCGGGACACCGGCCGGCTGGACGTCGCCGACGTCATCGTCCGCTACGGCGCGGCCGACGACCCCCGCACGGGCCCGCCCGCCGCGTGGACGGCCGAGGTGCTCGAACGCCACCCGTACTGCGGGCTCGCCGCGTATGTCACCGGGCCGGACCGCTGCACGGTCCGCACCCGCGCCGGCGATCTGCTTGTCCTCTCCGCCGCGCCCGGCCCCGACGGCCGGCCGGACCTGTGCGACCCGGCGGCCTACGCGTCCGCGCTCCACGCGTGGCTGGCCGCCGGCAAGGCACTGCCGGAGACCGGCGACGGCATGACGGTCGTCACCGGGACGTCCCGGCACCGGATCACGGTCACCCCGGCCGCGACGCCATAGCGCCTGCCCGGCGGATCCGCATCCGCGAACACGGCGACCGGCGCCTCGGCCACGACCCGCCGGAGGAGGCCACAGCGCGTCAGTCCCCGGCGAGTTCGGCGAGCTGGGCGTCCACCCGGGCCACGCCCGACCACACCTCCGACTCCTCGTAGAGCGAGCGGGCCTCGCGCAGCCACCGCTCCTCCTCCGCCGCGTCGCCGAGCGCGCGTGCGCAGCGGGCGCACATCTCGGCGGCGTCCGCCTGCAGCAGCCCGGCACCGCCCGCGCGCATGGCGGTGAAGGCGTCGGCGAGGGACGCGCGGGCCGCGCCCGGGTCGCCGGCGCGCAGCCGCATCTCGCCGAGGTTCATGTGGACGCGGCCCTCGTTGTGGGGGTCGGCGCCGGGCAGGGCGCGGATCCGTATCAGAGCCCGGTCGAACTGCGCCTCGGCCGCCGCGTACCGGTCCTGTCCGGCGAGGGCGCGGGCGATGTGCCGTTCCAGCAGGGCGAGGGCGCGCGGCACGTCCTCCGCGCCGTCCTCGTCCGGCTCGATCTCCCGGAGGACGTCCTGGGCGGTGCGGAAGCAGTCCTCGGCCTCGGCGTAGCGCCACTGCCGGAGCCGTACGAGGCCGAGGGTCTCGACGGCGGTGGCCCGGCCCCGGCGGTGACCGGCGCTCTCGTCCGCCGCGGCCGCCTCGGCCAGCGCCTCCTCGGCCTCGGCGTACTGCCCGAGCCCGAGGTGGGCGAAGGCGAGCTGGACCAGCGTCCGGGCCTCGGGCCGGCGGTCGCCCGTCCGGGCGGCCTCGCGGCGGGCGGCGGCGACGCCGCGGCGGTGGGTGTCCACCCACTGCTGGTGGAAGCCGAGCATCAGGTGCAGGGCCCACATCGCCTCGCACAACTGCCAGACGAGGTCGTCGAAGCCGTACTCCCCGGCGGCCCGGACGGCCTCGGCGAGGTTCTCGCGCTCGCGCCGCAGCTCGGCCAGGGCCCGGCGGGCGTGCGCGGGCGTCCAGTCGGCCGGGCGGCTCAGCTCCCGGTAGGCGGGGCCGAGGCGCCAGCGCAGCGGCATGGCGAGGAAGTCGGCGGCGGCCGCGGCGTCCAGCTGCCGTTCGACCGTGCGGCGCACGGCGTCCGCGATCGCGGCGTGGCCGTCCTCGGCGCGGGCGCGCAGGCGGGCGTGGCGGCGTACGGCGTCGTGGACGCGGTAGCGGTCGTCGCCCGCCTCCCGCAGCAGACCGGCGGCGGCGAGTTCGCGCAGGCGGGCGCGGGCCTCGTCGTTCGCGATGCCGGCCGCCGCGGCGGCGTGCGCGACGGTGACGGCCGTGCGGCGCACGCCCAGCAGCCGGTAGAGGCGGGCGGTCGCGGGGGCGAGGGCGCGGTAGGCGAGGTCGGTGGTCCGCTCGACGGGGCCGTCCGTCTCCTGTTCCCGTCGGCTCGCGGCGAGTTCGCCGGCGACCGTCTCCAGCCCGGCGCCGTCCTCGCGGAGGGCGGCGAGGGCCGCCACCTCGGCGAGCGCGAGCGGGACCCCGCCGCAGCGTTCGACGACGGCCTCGGCGCTCGTCCGCCGCCGGGCGACGCGGTCGGCGCCGGCGATCCGGGCGAGCAGCCGGAGCGAGTCCGCGGTGGACAGCGGGCCGACGCGCAGGGGCAGGGCGCCGTGCCTGTGCACGAGTTCGGGGATCGGCCGGCGGCTGGTGACGATGACGAGCGAGTCGGTGCCGCCGGCCAGCAGCGGGGCGATCTGGGGGTAGCCGTGGGCGTTGTCGAGGACGACGACCGTCCGCAGGCCGGCCGTGCGGGAACGGTAGAGCGCCGTCTGCCGCTCCCGTGTGGGCGGGATGTCAGCGCCGGGGACGCCGAGCCAGCCGAGGAACTCGGTGAGCACGGCGGAGGGCCCGGCGGCGTCCTGGGAGGAGTCGCCCGCGAGGTCGATGTACAACTGGGCGTCCGGGAAGCGCTCCTTGAGCGTGTGCGCGCAGTGCGCCGCCGTCTCGCTCTTGCCGATGCCGGCCGGGCCGTGCAGCAGGGCGATCGCCGGTGCGCCGGCGGGGCGGTCCGCCGTGAGCAGTGCGGTGATCTCTGCCAGGATGCTCTCGCGGTCGGTGAAGGCGGCGGTCACCGGCGGCAGCAGCCTCGGGCGGGAGGCCGCGGGCGCCACGGCCTGCGGGGCGTGCGGCCCGAGCCGGCCGGTCTCGCGCAGCCATCCGGCCAGTTCGCGGGCGAAGCCGGGCTCGCGGCGGGCGTGCTCCACGAGCCGTTCGGCCAGGGCGCGCCGCTCGTCCTCGCCGACGGGCGCTGCGGGTTCGCCGACTGCCGCCGGCTCGCCCGCTTCCGCGTCGCGGCCCCGCATCCGCCGGAGGAACCCGGCCAGCGCCTCCGCGCTGCGCCGTCCCATCTCCTGCGCGGCCCCCGACAGCGCGCCCGTGGTCGCGGTGTCGACTGCCGCCAGCACCGCCGAGGTGGTGAACGGATCCACAGGCTGCTCCCCCCTGATGCCGTTTCCGCGTAACGCTAGCGGGAAGATCGCGGCCGAGACAGGTCCGGAACGGCCGCGCCCGGCCGAAAACCGATCCCTTCGCGCCGCCGTCATGCCGCCTCCCCGGGGAGGGCGAACGCCTCGGGCACGGCGCGGGAGAGGTGCTCGTAGCCGATGAGGAGCACCCGGGCGAAGGCGGCGGGGTCGGTGAGGGCGAGGATGTGCGGTCCGTCCACGTGGAACAGCCGGACGTACGGCGAGGCCCTGCCCGCCGCCCGCAGGAACGCCCGCTCCTGGGAGCGGAAGAGCCGGTCGTCCCGGCCGTTGACCAGCAGCAGGGGAGCCCGGCAGCGGGCGGCCACGGCCAGGAAGTCGCGGCGGGTCAGGTCCCGCACGACGTCCGTGACGGACCGCAGGGCCATGCCGCCCGCCATGACCGCCCGATGGCTCTCCGGGGGCAGCCGGTGCCGCAGGACCCAGGCGTTGAAGCGGTCGGCGCGCTCGGGCCCGAGCGCGGCGGTGGCGCGGGCGGCCGTCCGGTAGACCGCCCTGGTGAGCCGGTCGGGGCGGCTGGTCGCGCCGTTGACCAGCAGGGCGGCGACGCGCTCGGGGTGCTCGGCGCCGTAGGCGAGCGCCACGTACCCGCCCAGGGAGGTGCCGGCGAGCAGGGGCCTGCGGCCGGTGGCGGCCGTGGCCTCGGCGACCGCCGCGTCGACCCGCTCGACCGCCTCCTCCAGGCTGAAGCGCCGCTCGCTCAGCGCGCCGTGGCCCGGCAGATCGGGAGCGGTGACCCGGAACCGGGGAGCCAGCCGGGCCACATGCGGGCCCCACATGCGGGCGGAGAGGCGGATGCCGTGCACCAGGACCAGGGGGACGCCGTCATCGGGCCCCGCCCGCCAGACCCCGGCCTCCCCCGCGTCCGGCACGAGCTCGTACGCCTGCTGATGCCGATGCTGAACCATCGCTCCCCCGTCCCCCCACATCCAGCGAATGCAACGCAACGTTGCGTTGCATTCTACGCCCGCCCGCGAGAATCTGGAAGACCGCGCGGGCGACCCGCGCGGGAACGGAGAGGAGAGACGGCGATGGCAACCAAGCGGTCCACCGGCGAGGGCGGGCCGAGGCGCAAGGCGGAGATCTTCGCGGCGACCCTCGACCTGCTGGCCGGCCACGGCTACGACGGGCTGACGATCGAGGGCGTGGCCCAGGCGTCCGGCGTCAACAAGACGACCATCTACCGCTGGTGGCCCTCGAAGTCCGAGCTGCTGCGCGACGCCCTGCTGCACTCGCGGACCCTGCACTTCGAGATCGCCGACACCGGGAACCTCCGCGGCGACCTCGCGGATCTGGCCGCCCGGGTGCAGGCGCTGCTGACCGAGGACCGCAGCCGGACGGTCGTGGAGGCCGCGCTGGTCGGCGCGGTGCGCCATGAGGCGATGCGCGAGATGGTGATCTCGTTCCTCGACGACCGGTTCGGCCGGCACCAGCCGATCTTCGAGCGGGCCGTGCGGCGCGGCGAGCTGCCCGCGGAGTTCGACCCGGCGCCGCTGGTCGACGCGATGGCCGGAGCGCTGTGGATACGGGCGCTGGTGCGGCGCGGGCCGATGGCCGGGGACTTCGCCGGGCATCTCGTGTCGCTGCTGATGGAAGGGGTCGACCAGGCGGCGCGCCGGTCCGCCCCACCCGCCCGGTGACCGCAACTACCGCTCGCGGACGTACGTCCTGACGATCACTCCGTTGCCGAAGGCCCGCAGCCCGTCCAGCGAGAACTCCGTGACCGCGAAGTCCGCGCCGAACATCGGCATGCCCGAGCCGTAGACCAGCGGGTAGGTCTTGATGACCAGCTCGTCGACCTCGTCCAGCAACTCGCCCGCGAGCTGCGAGCCGCCGCACAGCCAGATGCCGAGCTCGCTGTCCTCCGCCTTCAGCGCGCGCACCGCGCCGACCACGTCCTCGCCGATCAGCGTGACGTTCGGATCGGGCGACGCGCCCAGGCTCCGCGTCGCGACGTATTCGCGCAGGTGTGCGTACGGGCTGGTGATGCTGACGTCCAGGGCGAGCTGGTAGCTGCCCCGGCCCTGGACGACCGTGTCGAAGCGGCGGTTCTCCAGGTCCGTCAGACCGAGCGCGGTCCGGCCCTCGGCGGAGATCGTCTCGGGGTACTCCGAGGCAAGGAAGCCGATGAACTCCTCGTCCGCGAAGCGGAACATGGATGTCGCGTCACCCTGCGGGTCGCCGATGAAGCCGTCGATCGAGCAGGCGACGAAGTAGGTGAGCTTGCGCAAGAGGATCCTCGTTTCCGTAGACGGCCGTTGGCGACCGCGGGCAGCCGGTCAACCACTTCATCTATAGTGCTTCAACCGTAGTGGTTGCACACCCTTTTCGTGGAGGACAGACGGATGGCCAGAAACCCGGAACGCAGAACGGCGCTCGTCGACGCCGCCATCGAGGTGCTCGCGCGCGAGGGGGCCCGCGGGCTCACCTTCCGCGCCGTGGACACCCAGGCGGGCGTCCCGGTCGGCACGGCCTCCAACTACTTCGCCAGCCGCGACGACCTCTTCACCCAGGCGGGCGCCCGGATCCACGTCCGCATGACCCCCGACCCCGCCCGCGTCGGCGAGGCGATGCGGCCGGCGCCCTCCCGCGAGCTGGTCACCGATCTCATGCGCTGGCTCGTCCGCCGCATGGCCGCCGAACGCACCGGCTATCTCGCCATGCTGGAACTCCGCCTGGAGGCCACCCGCCGCCCGGCCCTCCAGGCGGAACTCAACCGCGCCGTCCGCGCCGAACTCGAGGCGAGCGTCCACTTCCACCTGGAGGCCGGACTGCCCGGCGACGCGGACACGGTGCTCGTCCTCTATCTCGCCATGACCGGCCTGCTGCTGGAGCACTTCACGCTGCCTGAGGTGCTGTCCGACACCGAGCTCGACCGGCTGGTGGAGACGGTGGTCACCCGCATCGTCCCGGAGCGGTGAGCCGGGCCCCGCGAACCGGGGCGCCCGCAAGGAAGGTTGGCGCGCGACAGGAAAAAGAAAGATCCCGCCCGACCCATAAGGATCGGACGGGATCTCATTGCTGTGGACCTGAGGGGATTTGAACCCCTGACCCCCTCGATGCGAACGAGGTGCGCTACCGGACTGCGCCACAGGCCCTTGCAACGAGTGAAACTCTAGCACCTCCGTCCGGGTGCTCGGAAATCCGGTTCGCCGCTGGTCAGTGCGGGCGTGGCCCAGGTCACTCGTTGGCGGCGCGGGGGCGGTCCTCGTCGGCGTACTGGTCGAAGAGCGGGGTGTGGCCGCGCTCCCGGGAACGCCGGCGGGGGCGGCGGCGATCGGCCGCCGGCTCGGCCGGGCTGGAGCGGGCGGCGCTCCAGGCATCCGCGCCGCCGATACCGGCCGAGCCGCCGCCACGCGGGGCGACCGGGGCGGAGACGTACGTCGGCAGCGGGACGGGCACGGGCTCCCAGCCCTCGCCCGCGCCGCGGTCGCGCTGCTGGTCGACCCACTCGGCGTGATCGGTCTGCTCGACGAGCGCGCGGCGCTCCGCGCTCTGCGCCGAGGGCGGCGGAGTCGGGGCGGGGTGGATGACGGTGTCAGCGGCGGCCGGGTCGTCGGACGCCGCCTGGTGAGGGCGGCCGCGGCCCTCGCGCAGCCGCTGGGCGGCCAGTTCGGCGCGGCGCTGGTCCATGGTGAAGGCGAACCGGCGCCGCTCCTGGAGCCGCAGGTAGACGATGTACGCGCTGAGCAGCACCGCCGGGACGGCCGGGGCCCAGAGGAACTCCAGGCCGCCGACGCCGGCGACGATCGCGCCGACGGTGAAGGCGAGGAAGAGCAGCACGGTGGTGCGCCGGCGGCGGGCGAGGACCTTCGAGCGCCGGGCGCGCTCGGCGGCCGTCTGCGCGGCCGCGGAGGACGCGGGCGCGCCGGAGGGCCGGGCGGCGACCTTATCGGTCACCGCGTCCGGCTCGGACGCGCGGAACTCCGGTTCCGCGACGCCGTCGGGGGCCGCCGCCTCGGCCGTCTCGCCGCCGGAGGCACGCCCGCCCAGGTCCTTCCCGAGGTCCTTCTCGAGATCCCGCGCGTAACGACGCTCCATGCCCGCCCGTCCGGACAGCAACCGGATGGCCGTGCTGAAGCGTTCCGTCGGACGGGCCTCGTTGAGCTCGTCCTGCCTACGGAGCCACATCGGCACCAAGTAGGCGGCCCAGGCTCCGACGATGACTGCGTAGATCAGGCCGCTGCTGCTCACCTTCACACCGTAGAGGGGTACGCGCAGCGGATTCCGCCAATTGGCGCGGTGTGTCGCACGATCCGGCTGATATCTCGAACTTTTTTTGTGATTGTTGGCTCGGGAACTGTCGGATTACCGTCAATTGACAGTTGATTTCGAACGTTTATTTTATTTCGAGGTCCGGCGCACGGCGTGCCAGCGGGCCAGCATGCCCTCGGGCACCTCCTCCGCGGTCAGCGCGTAGACCAGGTGGTCGCGCCACGCACCGTCGATGTGCAGATAGCGGGGGCGCAGCCCCTCCTCGCGGAATCCGAGCTTCTCCACGACACGGCGGCTGGGCGCGTTCTCCGGCCGGATGCACACCTCGACGCGGTGCAGTCCGACCGTGCGGAAGCAGTGGTCGGTCGCGAGGGCCACGGCGGTCGGCATGACGCCCCGGCCGGCGACGGCCTCGTCCACCCAGTAGCCGATGTGGGCGGAGCACATCGAGCCCCAGGTGATCCCCGCGACGGTCAGCTGGCCGGCCAGCCGGCCCTGGTACTCGATCACGAACGGCAGCATCCGGCCGGCGTGCGCCTCGGCGCGCAGATGGCGGACCATCTGCCGGTACGTGGGCCGCTGGGTGACGGGGCCGCCGGGCGGCGGCGGGGGGATGGTGGCCTCCCACGGGCGCAGCCAGTCGCGGTTGCGCCGGTTGACCTCCCGCCAGGCGCGCTGGTCGCGCAGCCTTATGGGGCGCAGGGCGACATCGCCGTCCGCCAGCTCGACCGGCCACGTGGCGTTCAGCGCGCGCCTCCCCCGCTGCCGGCCTCCGGGCTTCCCCCGGCATCCGGTCCCGGATGGTCACCGCCGCGCAGCTGGTCGACGGCGTGCGCCAGCAGCCGCTCCAGGACGGCGAGCCCGTCCCGGACGCCGCCGGTGGAACCCGGCAGGTTCACGATCAGCGTGCGGCCGGCCACCCCCGCGAGCCCCCGGGAGAGCGCGGCGGTGGGCACCTTGGCGAGGCCCTCCGCGCGGATGGCCTCCGCGATGCCGGGGACCTCGCGGTCGATCACGCGGCGCGTGGCCTCGGGGGTCCGGTCGGTGGGCGAGATGCCCGTGCCACCGGTGGTGACGACGACGTCGTACTCCTCCGTGACGGCCCGGCGCAGGGCCGCCTCCACGGGGTCGCCGTCGGGGACCACGCGCGGCCCGTCGACGGCGAAGCCGAGGGCTTCCAGCCCGGCGACGATCAGGGGGCCGCCCTTGTCCGCGTAGACGCCGGCGGCGGCGCGGTTGGAGGCGGTGACGACGAGGACGCGCCCGGCCGGCTTCATGAGCGGCTCCAGGGTCCCGACTTGCCCCCGGTCTTCTCCTCGACCCGGATGCCGGTGATCACCGCGCCCTTGTCGACGGCCTTGATCATGTCGACGACGGTCAGCGCGGCGGCGCTCACGGCCGTCAGGGCCTCCATCTCGACGCCGGTGCGGTCGTTCGTCCGGACGGTCGCGACGATCTCGACGGCGTCGTCGGCGACGGCGAGGTCGACCGTGACGCCCGAGAGCGCCAGCGGGTGGCACAGCGGGATCAGGTCGGGCGTGCGCTTGGCGGCCATGATCCCGGCGATGCGGGCGGTGGCGAGGACGTCGCCCTTGGGGACTCCCTCGCCGCGCAGCAGCTCCACCACGCGCGGGCTGACGAGTACCCGCCCCGCGGCGCGGGCGGTGCGGGTGGTGACGTCCTTGGCGGAGACGTCGACCATGCGGGCCGCGCCCGCGTCGTCGAGGTGGGTGAGACGGCCCTGGGGGGCCTGCGGGTCGTGGGCGGCGCTGCTCATCGTTCTCCCGGTCCGGTCCTGTGGGCAGACACCGTACCGGCCCGCCCCGGCGGCCGGTCGGACAGGACCGGCCGGAGGAGGCCGGATGGCGGCCGGACGGGGGCCGGCCGCACCGGTCAGCCGAGCAGGACGACGTCCACCTCGGTGCCGGCCGGCACGGCGGTGGTGTCCTCGGGGACGACGATCAGCGCGTTGGCGTCGGCCAGGGCCTTGACCAGGTGGGAGCCCGCGCCGCCGACCGTGCGGACCTCGCCGGTCCCCGGGTCGTGGCTGCCGCGCAGGAACTGGCGGCGGCCCTTGGGGGACGAGGCGATGGCGTCGGCGCACACCGCGCGGACCGTCGGCCGGTCCACCGGCTCCAGGCCCATCAGCGCGCGCAGGGCGGGCCGGACGAAGAGCTCGAAGGAGACGTAGGCGCTGACCGGGTTGCCGGGCAGGGCGAAGAGGGGGACGCGGTCGCGGCCGAGGCGGCCGAAGCCCTGGGGCTTGCCCGGCTGCATGGCCAGCCGACGGAAGTCGACACTGCCCTCGGCCCCGCTGAGCCCGGAGAGCGCCTCCTTGACCACGTCGTACGCGCCGACGCTGACGCCGCCGCTGGTGACCAGGACGTCGGCGCGCACCAGCTGGTCCTCCAGGGTGGCGCGCAGCTCGGCGGCGTCGTCCCCGACGGCGCCGACGCGGTAGGCGAGGGCTCCGGCGTCGCGGGCGCAGGCGGTGAGCATGAAGCTGTTGGAGTCGTGGATGAGCCCGGGGCCGAGGGCCTCGCCGGGCGGGACGAGCTCGGCGCCGGTGGAGACGACGACCACGCGCGGGCGCGGGCGGACGGTGACGGAGGGACGGCCGATGGCGGCCAGCAGCCCGATGTGGGCGGGGCCCAGCACGGTGCCGGCGGCCAGGGCCAGCTCGCCGGCGGCGACGTCGCTGCCGCGGGCGCGGACGTGCTCGCGGGCGGAGACGGGGCGGTGGATCCGGACCTCGCCGGTGGCGCCGGTCGCGGTGGCGGTGGCGGTGGCGGTGGCGCTGGCGGCCATGGTGGTGGCCGGGCCGCCGCCCAGCCCGCCGTCGGTCCACTCGACGGGCACGACGGCCTCGGCACCCGGCGGCAGGGGCGCGCCCGTCATGATCCGGACGGCCTGACCGGGGCCGACGGCCGGCAGCTCGCCGCTGCCCGCCGCGGCCTCGCCGACCACCTCGAGCACGGCCGGGAACTTCGGGCCGGCCCCCTCCACATCGGCCACGCGCACCGCGTAGCCGTCCATGGAGCTGTTGTCGAAGGGCGGAAGGGCCGCGGGAACCGTGACGTCCTCGACCAGCACGCAGCCCTGGGCGTCGAGGAGTTGCAGCTCGATGGGGTCCAGCGGGCGGATCTGCCCGAGGATGTCGGACACGTGCTCGTCCACGCTCCACAGCCGGTCGGCGGCAAGGTCCGGGCCGGCACCCGCGGCGGAGGCCGCGGCGCTGCTCAAGGGCGTCAAGGCGCTACATCTCCTCGGTGACGTAACTGCGGAGCCAGGCCCGGAAGTCGGGTCCCAGGTCCTCACGTTCGCATGCCAGTCTGACAATGGCACGCAGATAGTCACCGCGGTCCCCGGTGTCGTACCGGCGGCCCGTGAAGACCACGCCGTGCACCGGGCCGCCGAGGGCGGGCTCGGCCGCGAGCGCCTGGAGGGCGTCGGTCAGCTGGATCTCGCCGCCCCGGCCGGGCTCGGTCTCGCGCAGCACGTCGAAGATCGCCGGGTCGAGGACATAGCGGCCGATCACCGCGTAGTTGCTGGGCGCCTCGGCGGGCTCGGGCTTCTCGACCAGGCCGGTGACCTGGACGACACCCTCGGTCTCGGTGGGCTTGACGGCCGCGCAGCCGTACAGCCCGACCTGGGAGGGGTCGACCTCCATCAGCGCGATCACGCTGCCGCCGTGCAGCCGCTGGATGTCGACCATGCGGGAGAGCAGCGGATCGCGCTCGTCGATCAGGTCGTCGCCGAGCAGCACCGCGAAGGGCTCGTCGCCCACGTGCGGGGCGGCGCACAGCACGGCGTGCCCGAGGCCGCGCGGGTCGCCCTGGCGCACGTAGTGCATGGTGGCCAGGTCACTGGACTCCTGGACCTTGGCCAGCCGGGACTCGTCGCCCTTGCGCCGGAGGGCCTCCTCCAGCTCGTAGTTGCGGTCGAAGTGGTCCTCGAGGGGCCGCTTGTTCCGCCCGGTGATCATCAGGACGTCGGACAGCCCCGCGTGCACCGCCTCCTCCACCACGTATTGGATCGCCGGCTTGTCGACGACCGGCAGCATCTCCTTGGGCGTGGCCTTGGTGGCCGGGAGGAAACGGGTGCCGAGCCCCGCGGCGGGGATGACAGCCTTGGTGATCCGAGGGCGCGCTTGAGTCATGGGCCGAACACTATCCGTTGAGTTTGATCGGAAGATGAGGCTCCGCCGATTATGACCCCATACAAGGAGTTTCTCCGAACAATGATCACATATGACGATGGAAAACCGGAATTGCGGCGATCCCTCCTGGCGATGAGATCGGCGTTGACCTCGGACGAAATCCAGAAGTACGAGGCCGCGCTCGGGCACCGGGCCCTTGATCTCCCCGAGCTGGCGAAGGCCCGGACGGTGGCCGCGTACGTCTCCGTGGGGCGCGAGCCGGGTACGCGCGCGCTCCTTGACGCGCTGCGCGCGCGGGGCGTGCGGGTCCTGCTGCCGGTACTGCTTTCCGACAATGATCTCGACTGGGGCCTCTACCGGGGCCCCGACCACCTCGTACGGGCCTCCCGGGGCCTGCTGGAGCCCGACGGCGAGCGGCTCGGCCCCGAGGCGGTGACCGGCGCGGACGTCGTCCTGCTGCCGGGCCTGGCCGTGGACGCCCGCGGCACGCGCCTGGGCCGCGGCGGCGGCTCCTACGACCGCGTCCTCGCCCGCCTGGGCCGCGCAGGGGCGGACCCGGCGCTCGTGGTCCTCCTCTACGACAACGAGCTGCTCCCGCGGCTCCCGAAGGAACCCCATGACCACCCGGTCCAGGCGGCGATCACCCCGACGGCCGTCCACCGCTTCGGCTGCGCCTAGGCCCACCGCCCGCTCCCGCCGCCGCGACGGCGAGCGGCCACCGCGGCGCAGCCCGGCGGTACCGGACCGGGCCCGGCCCGGACCACAACCACCGGCGCCCCCGCCGGAACGGCACCGCCGGACACCCCGCCGATGGCCGATCACCGTCGCGGCGGAGAAGGAGTGCCCGGCATGCGTCACGCCGCAACAGCACCGGGCCCGGCCCGGACCGCAACCACCGGCACCCCGCCGGTGACCGATCGCCGTCGCGGCGCAGAAGAAGTGCCCGGCATGCGTCATGCCGGGCACTTCTCGGTTGTCGTCGGGGCCGCGCGGAGCGCTACGGCTTCAGGGTCAGCTCATCCCCCGTAGCCTTCTTCACCGCATTCGGGCTGAAAGCCCACGGCAGGAGCTCCCCCTTCGCCCACAGGTCCGTCTGGTCGTAGTAGTGCGCGGCGTACGCGTGGCCCGAGGCGCCCGTGAGGTTGATCCAGCGGGACTTGTCGAGGTCGCCGAGGTTGACGACCATCCGCATCGACGGCACCCAGACCACGTCGTAGCCGCCCGCCGCGTTCCAGCCGGCCGCGTTGACCGCCGCCTCGCCGCCGGCGAGGTTCCAGGGGCCGCGGTTGAGCATCCACTGGACGATGCCGGGGCCCTCCTTGCCGAGGGTCTGGTTCTTCAGCGTCAGCTGGTGCAGCCGGCCCCAGCTCCAGGAGTTGACGTCCTTGCCGAGCTTGGAGGTCAGCTCCCAGCGCGCGTCCTTCATGGCGCGGGCCAGCAGCTCGTCGCGGTTGGCGGCGCCGGGGTTGGCGCGGGTGCCGGTGGTCTTCCACCACTCGCTGTCGGGCTTGTTCAGGATGGAGCGGACCACCTCGGACCAGCGGTCGCCGCCGTCCGGCTGGGCCGCGTCCGCGTCGCGCTCGCCGCACTCCATGACGAGGCGGGTGTTGCCGTTGAGGTCCTCCTGCGGGCCGGAGCTGTCGGCCGGGCGGACCCGCAGGCACTGGCCCTTGACGCGCAGCTCCTTGGGCAGCTTGTTGCCGAAGGCCAGCTTGAGGGTGTTGCGCCAGACCGCGTTGAAGTACGCGGCGGCCGGGGAGTCGGCCTCCTGGGTGTAGTCCCAGTCCTTCAGCAGGTTCTGGGCCTCGCGCAGGTACTTGGTCTCGCGCTCGTTCGGACCCTTGAGGTCGATCTTGAGCAGGTAGGGCGTCAGCAGCTTGCCGATCTCGCTGCTGTTGTCCATCTGCATCTTCTGCATGTCGTCCGTCGAGATCTTGCCGCCGTCCTTGATCTTCGACTGGATCAGCTCGTTGATGCGCTGGCTGCGGGTGCCGTAGCCCCAGTCGTCGGTCAGCAGGTCGGGGTAGTTCTTGTCGGCGACGGCCTGGTTGGCGGTGACGATGTAGCCGCGCTTGGGGTTGTAGTCCCAGGGCAGCTCGGACTGCGGGATCCAGCTCTTCCACTGGTAGGCCGGGTCCCAGCCGGGTGCCGGGTAGCGGCCGTCGCCCTTGCCCCGGACCGGGATCATGCCGGGCGCCTGGTAGCCGATGTTGCCCTTGGTGTCGGCGTAGATCAGGTTCTGCGAGGGCACCTCGAACTGCGCGGCGGCCTTGCGGAAGGACGCGAAGTCGGTCGCCTGGTCCAGCGCGAAGACGGCGTCCATGGTCTTGCCCGGCATCAGGGCCGTCCAGCGCAGGGAGACGGCGTAGCCGTCACCGCGGTCCGGCGCCGGGTCCTTGACCGGGGCCTTCTCGCCGACCTTGACGAGCTCGTCGTTGCGGTCGGAGACGATCGGGCCGTTGTTGGTCTCGCGGATGGTGAACTCGCGGCTGGAGCCGCCCGCGACCTTGATGGTCTCCTTGCGGGTGGTGAAGGGGACCTGCTTGCCGTCGTAGAGGTAGCCGTCGGCGGTGACCTTCTCCAGGTACAGGTCGGAGACGTCGGCGCCCAGGTTGGTCATGCCCCAGGCGATGTCCTGGTTGTGGCCGATGACCACGCCCGGCATGCCGGCGAAGGAGTAGCCGGCCACGTCGAACGGGCACTGCGGGCCGACCTGGTTGCAGTGCAGGCCCATCTGGTACCAGAGCGAGGGCATCTGCGGCGCGAGGTGCGGGTCGTTGGCGAGCAGCGGCTTGCCGGTGGTCGTGTACTGGCCGGAGACGACCCAGGAGTTGGAGCCGATGCCGTTGCCGCTCGGGCCCATCAGCGCGGGCACCTTCTCGATGCTGCTGGAGAGGGCCGAGAGGCCGGTGCGCAGCCCGGTGGCGGCGGAGGCGCCGCCGGCCGTGGCGGCCGCGCCCGTGCCCGGCTTGCGCTCGCTCGGCGTGCCCTTGGGGTCGAAGGTCTTGCCGGTCGCGTCGACGGCGCCGCCCTCGACGATCGGCTTGTTCCGTTCGTACGGGTACGGCGGGTAGAGCTGCTCGATCTGAGCGGGGCTCAGCCGGGTCGAGGCGAGCGAGCGGTCGATCTCGTCCCGCATGTTGCCGCGCAGGTCCCAGGCCATGGCCTTGAGCCAGGCCACGGAGTCGACCGGGGTCCACTTCTCGGGCTTGTAGTCGTTCTCGAAGGCCAGGGCCGCGTACTCGACGGACAGCGACTTGCCCTGGTGGTCGGCGAGGTAGGCGTTGACGCCGTCGGCGTACGCCTGGAGGTACTTCTTGGTGGTCGCCGACAGCTTGGTGTCGTACTCCTGCTGCGCGACGCGGCGCCAGCCCAGGGTGCGCAGGAAGGCGTCGGTCTCGACCTGGCCGTCACCGAACATCTCGGAGAGCCGGCCGGCCGTCACGTGCCGGCGCACGTCCATCTCCCAGAAGCGGTCCTGGGCCTGGACGAAGCCCTGCGCGCGGAAGAGGTCCTCGGGGTTGTCCGCGTAGACCTGCGGGATGCCGTGGTCGTCGCGCGCCACCTTCACGGGACCTGACAGACCCTTGAGCTTCAGGCTGCCGCTCGTCTGCGGGAAGGAGGCCCGTACGGTGCTCACGCTCCAGTACGCGCCGAAGGCGACACCCGCCACCAGCAGCAGCACGAAGCCGATCACGAGCAGGCGGGCGCGTCGCCCCTTCTTCTTGCCGGGGCCGGATTTGTTGGCGGGCATCGCTGTCCTTAGAGGGGCAGGGTGGTCCTGGAGTGCTGAAGCAACCATAGGCGCAGGGCCACCGGGGCCCGGACGCGGCCGTCGATGAAGGGCCGGGCGTCAAGAACCCGTAAAATATTAGATGAGGAAATGAACTAACCGCCGGTATCAGTACCGGCGGGTACGAGAGACCGACGAACCGACCGTGGCACCACCTCGTGAAGGGACCGGCCCCTGACTGTCCAGCACCTCAACGAACTCCTGCTCGTCTGCTCGCTCGTCCTGCTCGTCGCGGTGGCGGCGGTGCGCGTCTCGTCGCGCAGCGGGCTGCCGAGCCTGCTCGTCTATCTCGGCATCGGCGTCGCCATCGGCCAGGACGGCATCGGCGTCTCCTTCAACGACGTCGGTCTCACCCAGGTCATCGGGTACGCGGCCCTGGTCGTGATCCTGGCCGAGGGTGGTCTCGGCACCAAGTGGCAGGAGATCAAACCCGCCCTGCCCAGCGCCGCCGTGCTCTCCACGGTCGGTGTCGCCGTGAGCGTGGGCGTCACCGCGGCGGCGGCGCACTACCTGGCGGGCATCGACTGGCGGCAGTCCCTGATCATCGGCGCGGTGGTGTCCTCGACGGACGCGGCGGCGGTCTTCTCCGTGCTGCGAAACGTTCCGCTGCCCTCCCGGCTCACCGGTGTGCTGGAGGCCGAGTCCGGGTTCAACGACGCCCCCGTCGTCATCCTGGTCGTCGCCTTCTCGGCCGCCGGTCCCGTCGAGCACTGGTACCTGCTGCTCGGCGAGATCGCCCTGGAGCTGGCCATCGGCGCGGCCGTCGGCCTGACCATCGGCGCGCTGGGCGCGCTGACGCTGCGGCACGTGGCGCTGCCGGCCTCCGGTCTCTACCCGATCGCCGTGATGGCCATCGCGACCGTCGCCTACGCGGGCGGCGCGCTCGCCCACGGCTCGGGCTTCCTGGCCGTCTATCTGGCCGCGCTGATCCTCGGCAACGCCAAGCTGCCGCACTGGCCGGCCACCCGGGGCTTCGCGGAGGGGCTGGGCTGGATCGCCCAGATCGGGCTGTTCATCCTGCTGGGCCTGCTGGTCACCCCGCACGAGCTGGGCGGCGACATCCTGCCCGCGCTGGTCGTGGGCCTGGTGCTGACGGTCGTGGCCCGGCCGCTGTCCGTGCTGGTGTCGACGGCGCCGTTCCGCACGCCCTGGCGGGAGAAGACGCTGCTGTCCTGGGCGGGGCTGCGCGGCGCGGTGCCCATCGTGCTGGCCACCATCCCGATGGTCTCGGGCGTGACCGACAGCCGCCGGATCTTCAACATCGTCTTCGTGCTGGTGATCGTCTACACGCTGGTGCAGGGGCCGACCCTGCCCTGGCTCGCCGGCCGGCTGGACCTGGGTGACAACGAGGCGGAGGACCTGGGCATCGAGTCCGCCCCGCTGGAGCGGCTGCGCGGGCATCTGCTGTCGGTCTCCATCCCGGAGGGCTCACGGATGCACGGCGTGGAGGTCTCCGAGCTCCGGCTGCCGGCCGGGGCCGCGGTCACCCTGGTCGTCCGGGACGGCACGAGCTTCGTGCCCGGGCCCTCGACCGTGCTGCGGCACGGCGACGAGCTGCTGGTCGTCGCCACGGACCCGGTGCGGGACGCGGCGGAGCGGCGGCTGCGGGCGGTCGGCGAGGGCGGCAAGCTGGCGGGCTGGCTGGGCACTCCGCACGCGGTGCCGCGCGGGATTGGCGGGCCGGATGTGACCAAGGCGACAGCGTGGGCGAAAGCGACCGGTATGATAAGGAGGAAGTAAGCCGGGTCATCGACCGGCTTGCGATCCATTTTCATCCTGTAATCGAACCAACTCTGCCTGATGCAGGGCTGGCGCGACCGCACGGCGGCCGCGGCCGCACGAGGCGGCCGGAACGGTATCTACCACGGTCCTGCGCGAGAGGACAGCTCTCGGCGCGCTCCGTGCGTACGTACGCGTAGGGGGCGTTGCTACCAGGCGGCGGAAAGGCCCAGGCCGTGGCGGAGACCCACCACGACCCCGCCGGGGCACGACCCGGATACGGCAGCCTGCTGCGTACCCGCGGCGCATGGACGTTCCTGCTCCCCGGCTTCCTTGCCCGGCAGCCCTTCGCGATGCTGACGATCGGCATCCTGCTGCTGGTCAACGACACCACCGGCTCGTACGGCACCGCGGGCACCGTCTCGGCGACCGCGGGTGTGGCCATGGCCCTGTTCGCCCCGCTGAGCGGCAAGCTCGCGGACCGCTTCGGACAGGCCGCCGTGCTCATGCCCGGCGTTGTCGTGCACGCGGCCGCGATCTCGCTGCTGACGACGCTCGCGCTGTCGCACGCGCCCCTGTGGGCGCTGCTCGCGGCGGCCGTGCCGGCCGGTGCGTCGACCCCGCAGATCGGCCCGATGGTCCGGGCCCGCTGGGCGGCCAGGCTGGACGGCTCGCCGCTGATGCCGACGGCGGCCGCCTTCGAGTCGGTCACCGACGAGTTCACGTTCGTGATCGGCCCGGTGCTGGCCACCGCGCTGTGCACCGGGGTCCACCCGGCGGCCGGTCTGGTCGCCGAGGCGGCTCTGACGCTGGTCGGCGGTCTGCTGTTCGCCACGCAGCGGCGCACGCAGCCCGCGGCCGCGGGCGCTGCGGCCGCCGCCGGCGGGGCCAAGGGCGTCTCCGCGCTGTCCGTTCCGGGCGTGCGGGTGCTGGCGGTCACGATGCTCGGCATCGGCACGGTCTTCGGCGGCATGCAGGTCTCGATGACCGCCTTCACCAAGGAGCTCGGCGAGCCCGGCCTCAACGGTCTGATGTACGGAACCTTCGCGGCCGGGAACATGATCGCGGGCATCGTCTGCGGTGCCGTCGCCTGGAAGATCAGCGCGCAGCGCCGGCTGCTGATCGCCTACCCGCTGCTGGTCCTGGCCACCACCCCGCTGTGGGCCGCGGACGCGCTGCCGCTGCTGGGCGCCGCGGGCCTGGCCGTGGGCCTGTGCATCGCGCCCTCGCTGATCACCGGCTACACGCTGGTCGAGAAGCTGGTCCCGGCGGGCGCCCGGACCGAGGCCTTCACCTGGCTGACCGGCGCGGTCGGCCTGGGCCAGGCCGCCGGCGCCACCGTGGGCGGCCGCCTGATCGACGCCCACGGCGCGAGCACCGGCTTCCTGGTGCCGCTGGGCGGTACGGCCCTGGCGCTGGTGGTCCTGCTGGCCCTGCGCAAGGCGCTGACGCCGAAGGGCGAGTCGGTCGTCGCGGCACGTGGGGTCGGTCACCGTGAGCCCGTTCCGGTGGACTGACGGACCGGAATACTGCACTATTGAGCGTCGTTAGCACTCATTGAGTGAGAGTGCCAGGAGGATCACGTGCCGACTTACCAGTACCAGTGCACCGAGTGCGGCGAGGGCCTCGAAGCGGTGCAGAAGTTCACCGATGACGCCCTGACGGTGTGCCCGCAGTGCGACGGACGCCTCAAGAAGGTGTTCTCGGCAGTCGGCATCGTCTTCAAGGGCTCCGGCTTCTACCGGAACGACAGCCGTGGCGCGTCGTCCAGCAGCAGCCCGGCGAAGGCCTCGTCGACGACCTCGTCCTCGGCGTCCCCGGCCTCGTCCTCGACGGCTTCTTCTTCGTCGTCGTCCTCGGCGGGCTCGTCGAGCTCCACGGCTGCCTGACACACTCCCGCAGTTTTTCGAACAACGGCGTCCGCCGTCCCTCCGGTCCCACCGGTGAGACGGCGGGCGCCGTCGTGCGCGGGGCGCGGTTAGGGTGAGCGCATGGTCGACACCAGCATCGCGCAGACGGCGGACACGGCCGGGACGGCCGGCATGGCCGACATAGGCGTCATCGGCGGATCGGGGTTCTACTCCTTCCTGGAGGACGTCACCGAGGTCCGCGTGACCACGCCCTACGGCGACCCCAGCGACTCCCTCTTCATCGGCGAACTGGCCGGCCGCCGGGTCGCGTTCCTCCCCCGGCACGGCCGCGGCCATGTGCTGCCGCCGCACCGCATCAACTACCGCGCCAACCTGTGGGCGCTGCGCGCCGCCGGCGTACGGCAGGTGCTGGGCCCGTGCGCGGTGGGCGGTCTCCGGCCGGAGTACGGGCCGGGCACGCTGCTCGTGCCGGACCAGCTCGTGGACCGTACGAGGACGCGCGTCCAGACCTACTTCGACGGCGTCCCCCGGGGCGACGGCGCGGTGCCGAACGTCGTGCACACCACCTTCGCCGACCCCTACTGCCCGGCCGGGCGCGCGGTGGCCGTGGCGGCGGCGCGCGGACGCGACTGGGAGCCGGTGGACGGCGGGACGATGGTCGTCATCGAGGGCCCGCGCTTCTCGACCCGCGCCGAATCGCACTGGCACTCCGCCCAGGGCTGGTCGGTGATCGGTATGACCGGCCACCCGGAGGCCGTCCTGGCCCGCGAGCTGGAGCTCTGCTACACCTCGCTGTCCTTGGTCACGGACCTGGACGCCGGGGTGGAGACGGGCGAGGGCGTCTCGCACGCCGAGGTGCTGCGGGTCTTCGGCGAGAACATCGGGCGGCTGCGCGAGGTGCTGTTCGACGTGGTCGCCGCGCTGCCGAAGACCGAGGACCGGGACTGTCTGTGCACGCGGGTGCACGACGGGTGGGAGCTGGGTATCGAGCTCCCGTAGGCCGTGAGCCGGGCGGCCGTTTGTGGCGATACGGTATGGAACCGTCCATTCCGCCACACATGCAGAGAGGTTGTCCGGTGAGCGATTCGGCGAGCGGGAAGAAAACAGGGGTCCTCGGCGGCTTCAAGGCGTTCCTGATGCGGGGGAACGTCGTCGATCTCGCGGTCGCGGTCGTCATCGGCGCGGCGTTCACCAACATCGTGAACTCCGTGGTCAAGGGCGTGATCAACCCGATCGTCGGCGCCTTCGGCACCAGTGACCTCGACCGCTACGCCGCGTGCCTCAAGGGCCCCTGCACCCGCAAGGCGACCGGGGAGGTGACGCAGGGCGTCTACATCCAGTGGGGCGCGGTGCTCAGCGCCTCGCTCACCTTCTTGATCACCGCCGCGGTCGTCTACTTCCTGATGCTGCTGCCGATGAAGCGCTGGCAGGAGCGCCAGGCGGCCCGCTCCCGCACGACGACCGAACCGGCCGCACCGGCCGAGACGGAGCTCGAGCTGCTGGCGCAGATCCGCGACACGCTGCTCGAACAGCGCCGCGGGCCGGGCACGGACTCGGTCCCGGCCCAGAGGTAGGGCCCCACTCGGCCGCTCAGATGTGGTGGGGCGGCTTCTCGTCCAGGAAGCGCGCCAGGTCGGCGGCCGAGCCGTCGCCGGCGGAGGGGCGCTCGCCCCAGCCCTGGTCCGTGTCGTCCCGGGAGGGCCGCGCCAGCGGATCGTCGAAGATCAGCGCGGCGGCAGCGGCGGGGTCGCGCGGCGGACGGGCAGGTTCGGGGGCGGTGCTCATGCCTCCAGGGTACGGGCCGCGTGCCCGGGAGCCTTCGGCGCGCGGAGCGCGGGGGCCGCGGTGACAATCGCCCTATGAGCGAGGAGCCGCCGCCCGCCCGGCGCCCGGGCCTGCTGCGCCCGATGACCGCTCGCGGCCGGGCGGAGGAGCACCGCACCGCCACCCCGCTGGAGCTCTTCTTCGACCTGTGCTTCGTGGTGGCAGTGGCCCAGGCGGGCCGCCAGTTGGTGCACGCGCTCGCCGAGGGCCACACGGGGCACGGCGTCGTCGGCTACCTGATGGTCTTCTTCGCCGTCTGGCTGGCGTGGATGAACTTCACCTGGTTCGCCTCCGCCTACGACACCGACGACGTCCTCTACCGCGTGGTGACCCTGGTGCAGATCGCCGGGGTGCTGATCCTGGCCGCGGGCATCCCGCGCGGCTTCGACCGCGGCGACTTCCGGGTGATCTGGTTCGGCTACCTGGTGATGCGGGTGGCCATGACCTCCCAGTGGCTGCGGGCCGCCCACAGCGCGCGCGGCCCCGAGCGGCGCACGGCCCTGCGGTACGCGGCGGGGGTGGCGCTCTGCCAGGTCGGCTGGCTGGGCCTGCTGTTCCTGCCGGGCCACGCCAAGCCGTGGCTCTTCCTCGGCATGGCGCTGCTCGAGGTGAGCGTCCCCCTCTACGCCGAGCGGAGCCGCCCCACCGGCTGGCATCCGCACCACATCGCCGAGCGCTACGGCCTCTTCCTCATCATCGTCCTCGGCGAGACGGTGGCGGCGGCCACGGTCGCCGTGCAGTCGGGCGTCGACGAGCACGAGGCGGTCGGCAGCCTGCTGCCGATCGCCGGCGGCGGCCTGCTGCTCATCTTCGCGGCCTACTGGATCTACTTCGCCGCGCCCATCCACCTCCATCTGGCCTCCAACCGGCAGGCGTTCGTCTGGGGCTACGGCCACTACGTCGTCTTCGGCTCGGCGGCGGCGATCGGCGCGGGCATCGAGGTGGCGATCGAACAGGCCACCGGCAAGGCGCACATCTCCGCCCTGGGGGCGGCCTCGACGGTGACGGTGCCGACGGCGCTGTTCATGCTCTCGGTGTGGCTGGTCCACTCCCGCCACTACAAGCGGGGCCCGGCGCAGCAGCTGACCTTGCCGGTCTCGGCACTGGCGGTGCTGGCCTGCACGTTCGCCGGCGACGCGGCGGTACTCCTCGCCGGGCTCGTCGCGGCGGCGACGGTGGCGGTGGGGGTCTCCCTCGCGGGATCCGCTTCGGAACGTTCCGGGTAGCGCCCGGTTTGAGGAAGGGGCGGGTCCGGGGAGGAGCCCCCCGTGCCACACCACGACGCCCTCACCGACGTTCCCGGCCTCCGCGTGGGCCACGCGCGGCGCGGCCTCACCGGTACGACCGTCGTCCTCACCGAGCCCGGCGGCGCGACCGCCGCCGTGGACGTCCGGGGCGGCGGCCCCGGCACCCGGGAGACCGACGCGCTCGACGCGCGCAACCTCGTGCAGCGCGTGGAGGCGGTCGTCCTCACCGGCGGCAGCGCCTTCGGGCTGGACGCGGCCTCGGGGGTGGCGGCCTGGCTGGAGGACGCGGGCCGCGGCTTCCGGGTCGGCCCCGACCCGGCGCAGGTCGTGCCCGTCGTCCCGGCGGCCGCGCTGTTCGACCTCGGCCGGGGCGGCGACTGGCGGGCCCGCCCGGACGCCGCGCTCGGCAGGGAGGCGGCCGAGGCGGCGGCCCGTACGCCGAGCGGTGCGCCCGTGGCGCAGGGCAACGTCGGCGCGGGCACGGGCGCGGTGGCCGGCGGCCTCAAGGGCGGGATCGGTACGGCGAGCACGGTCCTGCCGTCGGGTATCACCGTCGCCGCCCTCGCCGCCGTCAACGCGGCGGGAGCGGTGGCCTCTGCCGACCGCGATCGCCGCCGAGGAGGAATGCTCCATCGAGGACGCCTTCCAGAAGGCGATCGCGGTCCA
>NZ_JBFAPH010000003.1:0-61311 GCF_040675635.1 Streptomyces sp. NPDC049577 | reverse complement strand
ATTCCGCCGGACCCCCGCCGCGGCGGGAAGGGGGTCCGGGGGCTTGCCCCCGGCATTTCCCCGCCGCCACGGCGCTCAGCCCGTCACAACCGGCCCGGCGGTGTCCGCACCGGGCCGCAGGGCACTTCACCGCGGCGGGAAAGGGCAGGGGCTTGCCCCCTGGGGGCCGCGTCAGACCAGCCGGCGTCGCAGCCAGACCCACGTCAGTACCGTCAGCCCGGCCGCGAGGCCCCCGTACAGGGCCGTCTCGATCCACTGGACGGTCCAGAAGTCACCCGCCGGGTGGACCTTGTGGTAGCGGGCCACGAAGCCGTGTTCGGCCATGCACCGTTTCAGGTCGGCGCCGGACGTCTGGCAGTAGCGGGCGATGGAGTACTCGCGCCCGGCGGCATCGAGGTAGCCGAAGTCGCCGGTGGACCAGGCGCTGCCGACGTACTTCTTCGGCGTCATGCCCGGCGTGACGCGCGCGGTGGGCGCGACCCAGTCCGCCCGGAAGGCGCCGAGCAGCACCCGTACCACCACGATCCCGGCGAGCGCCGCGCCCATCGCGGGCAGGGTGCGGCGCAGCAGCACCCCGGCGGCGGTGCCGGCGGCCAGGCCGAAGAGGGCGCAGGCGATGGCGGCCGGGCCGGTCGCGTTGAAGAGGAAGCCGTCGTACCAGTAGAGGCCGTCCAGGGCGTTGGAGACCGGCGCCCACCACCAGGCGACGAGCGCGGCGAGGACCGCCGAGCCGGCGAGCGCGCAGGCGGCGGCCAGCGCGAAGCGGGCGGTGAACCAGCGGCCGGCGCCGACGCCCTGGGTGAGCGCCAGCTTGGCCGTGCCGTTCTCCAGCTCACGGCCGATCAGGGGCGCGCCCCAGAACAGGCCGACGAGCACCGGCACGGCGGCGCTGAGGGCGCCGAGGGCCCGGATGGCGTCGGTGTTGTCGCGCAGCAGCTGTTCGACGGCGTCGACGTCGGTGCGGCACTCCTCGGGGTCCCAGCCCTTGCACAGGTCCACCCGGAGGTGGTGGGCGTCGATGAAGGCCGTCATGTCCGCCCGCCGCCAGGCGACCCAGGCCGTGCAGACGGCGAGGACGACGGCCGCGGTCAGGACGAGCGCGCGCTGCTGGCGCCAGGCCAGCCACCAGGTGCCCTTCATGCCGCCTCCCCCTGCCGCGCGGTGACGGAACCCGCGGCCGAGCCCGGTCTCGGTGAGCGCCGCGGCGCCCCGGCCCTCCCCCAGTCTGATCATCTCCACCCCTTTTCACTAAGCCCTTAGTGGAATGATGCGGGCGACTTTCGAACGCCGTCAAATCGCCCGATTCGCTCCACGACCCGCCGGGTGACGGCACGAAAACGCCGAACCCCCGGGCCACCTGCGGAAACAGATGGCCCGGGGGTTCGGGAGGGAGCGCGTGGAGGCCGGCTCCGCTAGACCGCGGCCGGTTCCATGTCGGCCCCCGCGGGGACCTCCGCCGCCGGCGCCTTGCGCGGCAGGGCGAACATCAGGAGCAGGACCACGCCCAGCACCCCGGCGACCCACCACATGCCGTGCCGGAACGCCGCCGCGAAGGCCTCCCCGGCCCGTCCGTGGGCGACCGCCCGCTCGTCCAGGGCGTTGAAGAAGACCACGGACACCAGGCCCAGACCCACCGCGTTGCCCAGCTGCTGCGTGGTGTTGATCAGACCGGACGCGGAGCCGGAGTGCTCGCGCGGCACCTCGGCGATGACCGCCTCGGTCAGCGGCGCGACGATCAGACCCATGCCCAGGCCCATGACGACCAGCGGCAGCGCCATCTGCCAGGGCTTGATGCCCAGGCCGAAGTGCTCGGTCTCCCAGATGTAGAGCAGCACGCCGACCGCCATGGAGACGGCCCCGGCCTGCAACACCTTGCGCCCGAAGCGCGGCACGAGCTTCTGCACGGACACGCCCGCCGCGGCGGAGACCGCGATCGAGAACGGGATGCCGGTCAGGCCCGCGCGCAGCGGGCTCCAGCCCAGGCCGATCTGCATGTAGAGCGTCCAGATCAGGAAGAAGATGCCGCAGGCGATGCCGAAGGCCACCTCGACGCCGATGCCGGCCGCGAAGCTCTTGACCTTGAACAGCGACAGCTCGACCAGCGGCGAGCCGTCCCGGCGGGTCTTGTACCGCTCGTAGGCCACGAACGCGACGAACACCGGCGCGCTGCCCGCCATGCACAGGTTGCCCCACAGCGGCCAGCCCAGCTCACGGCCCTGGGTGAGCGGGTAGAGCAGCATCAGCAGACCGCCCGTGGCCAGCACGACGCCGGGCAGGTCGAGCTTGAGCGCGCGCGGCGCCTTCGACTCCGAGATGTAGCGGCGGCCGAGCAGCAGGCCGGCGATGCCGACGGGCAGGTTGACCAGGAAGATCGGGCGCCACTCCAGGCCGAAGAGGTTCCACTGGGTCAGCAGCGCGCCCAGGATCGGCCCGGACACCGCGCCCAGCCCGACGACCGCGCCGAACATGCCGAACACCTTGCCGCGCTCGTGCGCGGGGAAGGTGGCGTGCACGATCGCCAGCACCTGGGGCACCATCAGCGCCGCCGTGGCGCCCTGGAACACCCGTGCCGCGACCAGCAGTTGCGGGTCGCCGGCGATGCCGCACAGCATCGATGCGAGCGTGAAGCCGGACATGCCCAGCAGGAATATCCGCCGGCGTCCGTATATGTCACCGAGCCGGCCGCCGGTGATCAGACCGGCCGCGAACGCGAGCGCGTACCCCTCGGTGATCCACTGGAGCACGCTGAACGAGGCCCCGATGTCCTTCTGGATGCTCGGCATGGCGATGTTGACGATGGTCACGTCGACCAGGTCCATGAAGGACGCGGTCATCACGACGGCGAGCGCCAGCCACCGGCGGCGGTCGCCGTCCTGGGCGAGGGGCGAATCGTTGGCGGTGGTCACAGGGGTATTGCCTTTCCTCTTACGGCTCCGGGGATTCATCGCAAAAGTAACGGGGGTGTAGGCCAGAGTGTGTCCTAGATGACTGGGAGGCTGGGTGACATGACCGACACCCCGGCACGGCTGCTGACCCTGCTCTCGCTCCTCCAGACCCCGCGCGAATGGCCGGGCAGCGAGCTCGCCCAGCGCCTCGGTGTGAGCCCGCGGACCATCCGGCGGGACATCGAGCGGCTGCGCGACCTCGGCTACCCCGTCCAGGCGACCATGGGCGCCGTCGGCGGCTACCGGCTCGCCGCCGGCGCCGCCATGCCGCCGCTCGTCCTCGACGACGAGGAGGCCGTGGCCATCGCCGTCGGCCTGCGCGCCGGCGCCGGCCACGCCGTCGACGGCATCGAGGAGGCGTCCGTACGGGCCCTGGCCAAGCTCGAACAGGTGCTGCCGTCGCGGCTGCGCCACCGCGTCGCCGCCCTCCAGGCCGCGACCGTGCCACTGATCTGGGGCGCGGGTGACGGCACGACCGTCGATCCGCACACGCTCACCGTCATGGCCTCCGCCGCCACCGGCCAGGAGCGGCTGCGTTTCGCCTACCGCACGGGCGACGGCACCGAGACCAAGCGGCTCGTCGAGCCGCACCGGCTGGTCAGCACCGGGCGCCGCTGGTACCTCGTCGCCTACGACCTCGACCGCGACGACTGGCGCACCTTCCGCGTCGACCGCGTCAGCGACCCCTTCGCCACGGGCGCGCGCTTCACCCCGCGCGAGCTGCCGGCCGCCGACGCGGCGGAGTTCATGAGCCGCTCCATGTCCCGTCTCCAGCCGACGTACCGCGTCGTCGCCACCCTGCACGCCCCGGCCGCCACGGTCGCCGCCCGCCTCCCGCAGGCGGTCGGCACGCCCGTCCCCGTCGACGACACCACCTGCCGCCTGGAGGTCACCACGGCGGACTCCCTGGAGTGGATGGCCTTCCGGCTGGCGATGCTCGACTGCGACTTCACGGTCCACGAGCCGCCGGAGCTGATCACCCACCTCCACGGCCTGGGCAGCCGCCTCACCCGGGCCGCCGGCGCCGAGGCCCGCTGACTCCGGGCGGGAAGCCGGGCCGGAATCCGGGCCCGGACGCGGAGAAGGACCCCCGGCGCAGGGGGGGGAAGCGCCGAGGGTCCGGTATCCGATGGTATGCCCTGTTACGCCGCCGCGTCGAACCCGGTGTCGTGGGCCATCTTCTTGAGCTCCAGCAGCGCGTGCTTCTCGATCTGCCGGATCCGCTCCCGGGTGAGGCCGTGCTGCTTGCCCACCTCGGTGAGGGTGCGCTCACGGCCGTCCTCGATGCCGTAGCGCGCCTTGATGATCGACGCGGTGCGGTGGTCGAGCCGGCCGATGAGACTCTCCAGCTCCTCGCTGCGCAGCAGCGCGAGCACGGACTGCTCCGGCGAGACCGCGGAGGTGTCCTCCAGCAGGTCGCCGAACTGGGTCTCGCCCTCGTCGTCCACGGACATGTTCAGGCTGACCGGGTCGCGGGCCCAGTCGAGGACGTCGCCGACGCGCTCGGGCGTGGTGTCCAGCTCGACGGCGATCTCCGCGTGCTCCGGCTCACGGCCGTGCTCCCGGTTGAACTCGCGCTGCACACGCCGGATGCGGCCGAGCTCCTCCACCAGGTGGACGGGCAGCCGGATCGTCCGGGACTGGTCGGCGATCGAGCGGGTGATCGCCTGCCGGATCCACCACGTCGCGTACGTGGAGAACTTGAATCCCTTGGTGTAGTCGAACTTCTCGACCGCGCGCACCAGGCCGGCGTTGCCCTCCTGGATCAGGTCGAGCAGCGGCAGTCCGCTGCGCGGGTAACGGCGGGCGACGGCGACGACCAGGCGCAGATTGGACTTGATGAAGACGTCCTTGGCGCGGGCGCCCTCGGCGGCTATCGCCTCCAGCTCCTCGCGCGAGGCCTCGCCGGCCTTGGCCCCGCCGTCCTCCAGGCCGTCGAGGATCTGCTGGGCGTAGACGCCCGCCTCGATGGTCTGCGACAGCTCGACTTCCTTGGCGGCGTCGAGGAGGGGCGTACGCGCGATCTCGTCGAGGTACATGCCGACCAGGTCGCGATCGGCGATCTCCCCGCCTGCCGCGCGAACACTGCTTGCCTCGTCGGGTGCCGGAGCCGCCGGAGCCGTCTGGGCTTCGGACCCCTTGGCTGCGGTCTGACGACGGGCGACGGCACGGGTTGCCATGCGTACTCCCTTGCGATGAGACGGTCGCGGGATGGAGAGAGCTTCCTGTCACGGGTGCCCCGTCCGAAGGAAAGAACGACCGTAATCCGGACAGAATTCCCAGGAGTCGTCTTCTTTTTTCTGATCATGCAGTACCCTGTCCGGCCACACAGGGGGGGCGGCACGGTGCGGATCCCGGCGGAAGCGCAGGTCAGACCGGGTACGAGGCCGAGCCGGCGGAGCTCGTCGAGATCCACCGCCGCTACGCCCCTGAGACGGCCGTCACATGCGACGTCACCCCGTTCGCTCCGCTCCCCCTCCCAAGACGGCCCGCACCGGCTGATGGTTGCGAGGACGGCCCGGACCGACGAGCGCCCGCTCGGCGGCGCGTGATCGATTTGCCCGGGTCCGGGGGCGGGTGTGCGCTGGTCTGGGGGGTGACAGAGAGGAGCCCCGTCATGCCGTCACACGCGATCACGTCCGGGCGCCACCGCCACGCGCACGAGGGTCCCGGCCCGGTCTCCCGCGGCGTCCTCCACCACCGTTCCCGCGCGGCTCGGGTGATCCCCGTGGTCGGCGGCGTCGCCTTCGGCCTCTACACGGTCTTCCTCAGCGGCGAGAACGGCGCCTCCGCGGGCCACGCATGGCTGGAGGGCCTGGTCGCCGCCCTGGTCACCGGCGGGCTGGGCCACGTCCTCATCCGCGAACGCCACCGCATGATCGCCGAAGTGGCCGCGATCGCCAACGGCGCGCTGTTCGGCGCGGCGATGGGCTTCCTCTACAGCCTCAGCGACGTCTCCGTCCTGCGGGCCGGCAGCATCGGCCTGCTGCTGGGCGCGTGCCTGGCGGTGGCGTGCTACTACGTCTTCTACAACCACGACCACCCGACGGCTACACCTTGACGCCTGCGGCGCGCCCGAACGCCTTTCCCTCCCGCCGCAACGGCGAGCAACCACCGCCGCCCAGCCCGGCGACGCCGGACCAGGCCCAGCCCGGACCGCATCCCGGCGCCCCCACCGACCAGAGTCCGACCCGAACACCCTCCCCTCCCGCCGCAACGGCGAGCAACCACCGCCGCCCAGCCCGGCGACGCCGAACCAGGTCCAGCCCGGGCCGCATCCCGGCGCCCCCACCGACCAGAGTCCGACCCGAACGCCCATCCCTCCCGCCGCAACGGCGAGCAACCACCGCCGCCCAGCCCGGCGGTGCCGGGCCGGGCCCGGCCCGGCGCCCCCGCCGGAACGGCGCCGCCGAACACGTAGCCGGTGGCCGAACACCGCCGCGGGGGCGAGTGGGCCGGCCCCCGCCGGGGCGGCTCGCGGCAGCGGGGAAGGGCGGGTGGGTGGGGAAGGAACCCCGCGCCCCGTTCCCCCCGTACCCCCGTTCCACCTAGCGTGAGCGGCATGGCTCAGGACATCGACCCCAGCGGCACCCTGGACGAGGCCCTGCAACGCGTGCACCGCGCCGGGCCCGAGTTTCAGGGGTGGTTGACCAATCACGCCCCGATGGCCGTGGAAGCGCTCGTGCGCAGAGGGCGCACGAGCGGCGTCCACCCCTGGCTGGACGTCTACCGCCGGCGCCTCGAAGAGCTGCCCGGCACCTCCCCCACCACCCGCGTCACCGGCGCCAACTGGCGGGAAGCGCTCGGCGATCCGGCCCGGCTGGGCGACTGGATCGCCTACTTCGCGGACGAGGTCGCCGAGCGGCCCTGGCGCGACGTCCTCGTCACCTGGTGGCCGCGCCTGCTGCCCGGGATCTGCGGCGGATCCACGCATCCCGTGATCCGCGTCGGGCACGCCGTCCGCACCCTGCTCGCCGGCCGGGAGACCGCGCCCCGTACCGCCGAGCTGGCGCACGCGCTCGGCTACTGGGCCGCCCGCCACCAGCCCCTCGCCGTGCCGGTCTCGCTCGCGCGAACCGGCCGGGGCGACGCGCCGGAGCCGGCGCTGGCGGCCGTACCGGCGCTCGCCGACCCGGACGAGGAGGGCGGCATCCGCGCCCGGTTCGCCCGCCTGCCCCGCGTGCCCGGCTGGCCCGCCGACGCGAGCACCCTCCGTCCCCCGGCCGGCCCGGAGGACGCCCGGGAGCTGCTCGCGGAGCTCGTCCGGGCGGCGACCCGGCGCTACCCGGACTACGCGCACGGCGACGCCGTGATGCTCGTCCACACGGCGACCGCGCCGAACGGCGTGCTGCGCACCCTCCCGGCGCTGCCCCGCGAGCTGTGGGCGCCGAGCCTGGCGGCGGCGTGGGAGGCGAGCGCGGCGGTGACCGCCGCATACGTGCCGGCCGAGCCGCTGCCGCCCGTGACGGGCGCGCCGGCGAGCGCCGAGGACGCCTTCGAGCGGGCCGCCGCACACGGCGACGAGCACGTGATCAAGCTGGCGGACACCGCGCTGGACGTCGGCGGCCCCGCCGCGTGCGCCGCCGTGGCGCGCGCCTGCGAGCTGATCGAGCCGCTGACCTGACAAACCCCGAACAATCAGCCGGGCAATCGGCCGGACGATCAGCCGAACTGAACGGACCGCTTCGCCAGACCCATCCAGAAGCCGTCGATGACGCTGCGCTGGCTGTCCAGTTCGTCCTCGGCCGCGCCGAGGGTCACGAACAGCGGCGCGAAGTGCTCGGTGCGGGGGTGGGCGAGCGCGCCCGCGGGGGACTTGTGGGCGAAGTCCAGCAGCGCGTCGACGTCCTGGGCGTCGAGCGCCTCACGCCCCCACGCGTCGAACTCCGCCGACCAGCCGGGCACACCGGAATGCCGCAGCGCGGCGAGGTTGTGGGTGAAGAAGCCGCTGCCGACGATCAGCACGCCCTCGTCGCGCAGCGGCGCGAGCCGGCGCCCGGTCTCCATGAGCCGGGCCGGGTCGAGCGTGGGCAGTGACATCTGGAGCACGGGCACGTCCGCGTCCGGGTACATCTCGACGAGCGGCACGTACGCGCCGTGGTCGAGCCCCCGGTCCGGCATGTCCTGCACGGGCGTGCCCGCGCCGCGCAGCGTCCTGCGGACGCGCTCGGCCAGGCCGGGAGCGCCGGGAGCGGCGTACCGCACGCGGTAGTAGTGCTCGGGGAAGCCCCAGAAGTCGTGGACCAGCGGCACGGTCTCGGTGGCCCCCAGGGCGAGCGGGGCCTCCTCCCAGTGGGCGGAGACCATCAGGATCGCGGTGGGCCGGGGCAGCCCGGCCGACCAGGCCGCCAGCTGGCCGGGCCAGAGGGCGTCGTCCGCGAGCGGGGGCGCGCCGTGGGAGAGGTAGAGGGCGGGCATCCGCCCGGAAACGGGGTGTATGTCTGGAGCCTGCACGGTATCGACCGTAGCCCTACTTTCTTTAAACTTCAAGCATTCAGGTGAATGGACCGCGAGTGGAACAGTGGATGCCATGACGAACCGACCCGCGCCGGACCCCGACGACCGTGCGGAAGGCGAAGGGCAGCCGGCGCCCCGCTGGCTGACCGCCCAGGAGCAGGAGACCTGGCGGGCCTACCGGCACGCCTCGACGCTCCTGGAGGACCACCTCGACCGCCAGCTCCAGCGCGACGCCGGGATGCCGCACATCTACTACGGCCTGCTCGTCCAGCTCTCCGAGGTGCCACGGCGCCGCATGCGGATGACCGAGCTCGCCGAGTCCGCCAAGATCACCCGTTCCCGGCTGTCGCACGCGATCGCCCGCCTGGAGAAGAACGGCTGGGTGCGCCGCGAGGACTGCCCCTCCGACAAGCGCGGCCAGCTCGCGGTCCTCACCGACGAGGGCTTCGCGATGCTGCGCGGGTCCGCGCCGGGCCATGTCGCGGCCGTCCGGGCCGCCGTCTTCGACCGTCTCACGCCGGAACAGGCGGCCCAGTTCGGGGAGATGTGCCGGATCATCGCCTCCGGCCTGGAGCCGGCCGGCGCGGACGTCCCCTGGCTGCGCTGAGCCGGGGCCGTACACGGCCCCGGGCCGCACACGGCCCCGGGCCGCACACGGCGAAGGCCCCCGCCTCCACGAGGGAGGCGGGGGCCTTCGTCCGCGCGTACTCCGTGCGTACTCCGTACGTACTCCGCAAGCCGCAGAACCGATCGGTGGCCGTCGGCTCAGTGGGCCATGACCGGGATCGCGTCCTCGGCCTGGTCGCCCTCACCGGCGGCGGCGGGGCCGCTCTGCGGGCCGGTGTTGACGAAGACGGCGGCGATGAGTGCCGACAGGGTCAGGATGCCGGCCGCCCACCAGATGGCGGTGGTGTAGCCGTGCACCATCGACTGGAACTGCAGCAGCTTGGGGTTGCCCGCGGCAGCCGGGGTCATGTGCGACTTGAAGTAGTCGGTGGTGGCGCTGGCGGCGATGGTGTTCAGCAGGGCCGTACCGATCGCACCGCCGACCTGCTGCGAGGTGTTGACCATCGCGGAGGCGACACCGGCGTCACGCGGCTGGACGCCGTGCGTGGCCAGGCTCATGGCCGGCATGAAGGCCGTACCCATGCCCAGACCCATCAGCAGCAGCGCGGGCAGGATGCCCGACGCGTACGAGGTGTCCATGTCGATACGGGTCAGCAGCAGCATGCCGACGGCGGCCAGCAGGAAGCCCGGGCCCATCAGCCAGCGCGGCGGGACGCGGGTCATCAGCCGGGCGCCGACCTGCGTCGAACCGGCGATCATCGTGGCGATCATCGGCAGGAACGCCAGACCGGTGCTGACCGGGCTGTAGCCCTTGACCACCTGGAGGTAGTAGGTCAGGAAGAGGAACAGGCCGAACATGCCGATCGCGGCGAGGCCGAGGGAGCCGTAGACACCGCCGCGGTTGCGGTCGGTGACCACGCGCAGCGGCAGCAGCGGCGACTTGACCTTGGACTCGACGAGCACGAAGGCGAGCAGCAGCACGGCGGCCGCGGCGAACATGCCGAGGGTGAGACCGGCGGTCCAGCCGTCGGTCTCGGCGCGGGTGAAGCCGTACACCAGCGAGACCAGGCCGAGGGTGGCCAGGACGACGCCGGGAATGTCGAGCTTGGACGGGTTGCGGGCACCGGCCGGCTCGTGGATGACCGCGATCGCACCGGCGGCGGCGACGATGGCGAACGGGATGTTCACGAAGAACGTCCAGCGCCAGTTGAGGTACTCGGTGAACACACCACCGAGGATGAGACCGACGGCACCGCCACCACCGGCGATGGCACCGAAGATGCCGAACGCCTTGGCGCGCTCCTTCGCCTCGGTGAACATCACCGCGAGCAGCGACAGGGCGGCCGGGGCGAGCAGCGCGCCGAAGACGCCCTGCAGCGCGCGGGCGCCCATCAGCATCGGCTGGTTGACGGCGGCGCCGCCGATCGCGGACGCGGCCGCGAAGCCGATCAGACCGGTGACGAACGTGCGCTTACGGCCCATCAGGTCGGCCAGCCGGCCGCCGAAGAGCAGCAGACCACCGAAGGCGAGCGCGTAGGCGGTGATGACCCACTGCCGGTTGCCGTCCGAGATGTGCAGGTCGGCCTGGGCGGAGGGGAGGGCGATGTTCACGATGGTCGCGTCGAGGACGACCATCAGCTGCGCGAGGGCGATGAATATGAGCGCTTTCCAGCGCGCGGGGTCCGGCTTGAGCTCGGGAAGTGACATGAAGGGGCCTACCTAGCGGTTGCGGAGTGCGGGACTGCTCGTGAGGAGTGGTTCGGAAATCGGGGAGGTGAGGTGCGGTGAGGTGAGGTGCGGTGCGGTCGCCAAGGACCGGAGGGACGTGGCTCGGTCGCCGGATCGGGTCGCGTGGTCGCGTCGTTCAGCCGCCGCTTCCGATGCGGCGAAGGTCCTCCAAGGTCGTGGCGGTGCCGCGCAGTTCGGACCTGGCCGGGGCCATCAGCCCGTCCAGGAAGAGCTGCAGGTGCCTGTGCACGAACTGGTCGAAGTTCACACAACCGCTGTCCGGCAGCGGCCGGGTGAGCTGGGTGACGGCCACCATCAGATCGCCGATGGCGACGTCCGCGCGGAGCCGGCCGGACGCGCGGGCGGCGGCCATGAGGGCCTCGGTCTCCCGCTCCAACCGGTCACGCTGCTCGAGGAGTTCCGGATGGCTCTTGTCGACGCCCTCGGAGAGCAGCGGGCACAGCGCCCCGACCCGCTCGTCCGCCATGGCGTGGACGAAGCGCCTCAGCGCCAGGAAAGCATCGGGCTCCTCAGCTCTCGCCGCCTCCGCGTGATCCGCGACACGGGTCATCACGGACAGGGCGACATGGTGGATCAGCTCGCGGCGGTCCGCGAAGTGCCGATACAGGGTGGCATTGCCGACCCCGGCGCGTCGAGCGATTTCATCGAACGACGATTCGGACCCGTGTTCGACCAGCACCTCGCGGGCGGCGGCGATGATCCGCTCGCGATTGCGCAGGGCGTCCGCCCTCAGGCGGGGCTGCGGGGCTGCCGGCACGGGGTTCTCCTCAAACGGAATAACCGGGGACCACTTCCCCGAATGAGTGTGACTGTCAGATAAACGGGGAGGACGTCCCCGGAAATTTCGGATTCCGTCGTGACGCTCGTCACACGACCGGTGGCGCTCCGGGAGCGATCAAGAAGCGCCCGCCCCAGCCTGATCCCGTGGCCCCGAAGCGGCCCCTGGCCCTCACCGCCCTCACCACCCTGACGGCGACCGCGCTGGCACTCACCGCCCCGCCGTTCTCCCGCGCCGTCCCCGAGGCGCCGCCGGCCCGCCCGGGCGCCCCCGCCGGCCGGCACCCCTCGGGCCCCTGCGCCCTCCACCCCCGCACCGACCACGTCTCCGAGAGCACCCGCACCCCGCACGGCTTCAGCCGCTCGGCCGGCACGGTGCGCGCCCTCACCCTCTTCATCGACTTCCCCGACGCCCCGGCCCGCATCACCCCGCAACAGCGGTACGCCGAGTTCTTCCCGGCCGTCGCCGACTACTACCGGGCGAGCTCCTACGGGCGGCTGGACTACCGCTCCACGCCGGTGCCGCGCTGGATCCGCATGGCGCGCCCGTACGCCGCGTACCGGATCACGCGCGGCTCGGCCTTCGACCCGCGCCGCGACGACGGCTACCACGCGCTCTCCCGCGAGATCCTCGCGGCCCTCGGCCGCACCGTGGACCCCGGCCGCTTCGACCTCGTGAACGTCCTGGCCGCCCCGGACGCCGGACCGCCCGCCACCGAGGACGTCCGCTCGGTGACCTTCGCCGGCGCCGGCACGCCCCTGAAGAACGTCTCCTTCATATGGAGCCGCCAGACCGGCGACAGCCCCTACCGCGTCCTCGCCCACGAGAACGCCCACAGCTTCGGCCTCCCCGACCTCTACTACGCGTCCGGCCGCACCGACGACGGCCCGGTCGGCCACTGGGACCCCATGGACGAGGACTGGGGCCCGTCCAACGACTTCCTGGCCTGGCACAAGTGGAAACTGGGCTGGCTCGCCCCCACGGAGGTCCACTGCCTCGCCCGCCCGGGCACCCGCACGATCACCCTCACTCCCACGTCCCGCCCCGGCGGCACCAAACTGGCCGTCGTCCCCCTCTCCCCCACCCGCGCCCTCACCCTGGAGGCCCGCACCCCCGGCCCCCTGGACCACGCGGTCTGCCGCCCCGGCGTCCTCATCACCACCGTCGCCACCGACCGCCCCACCGGCACGGGCCCCGTCCGCACCGAGGACGCCACCCCGGACAGCCCCGGCTGCTACACCACCGACCCGAACGTCAACGCCCCCCTCAGCGACGCCCCGTACACGACGGGCCAGACGTTCACCACGCAGGGCGCGACGGTCCGCGTCCTGGGCCCCACCCCGTCCGGCGACTGGCGCGTGGCCCTCACACGCCACGCACCCCGCCCCACCGCCGCCCTGCCTGCGGCGCCCTCCCACCCGCTACACTGACCGCTGCCCCTGCCTCCGTAGCTCAGGGGATAGAGCACCGCTCTCCTAAAGCGGGTGTCGGCAGTTCGAATCTGCCCGGGGGCACAGAGAGAAGGGCCAGCCCAGGAGGGTTTTCCTCCCAGGCTGGCCCTTCGGCGTTTCCGAGGTCATGCCACAGACGTGCCACTACGGGCCCGCAGGGTCCTTCTCGGAGGGGTCGGGGACCGCCCCCCACCGCCCCCGATCATGACGCCGAGCCGGTCAGCGATGGCTCGATCCCGGTCGCTGGTCATGTGCTGATAGATCAGCACGGCGCGCGAGCTGCTGTGGCCCATGCGGGTCATTAGGTGCTCGCCCCGGCCCCCGCCGGCCATTCGCGCCCACGACGGCGCGAAACTCGTCTAGCCCGAACCCGCTGCACATGGCGGCCTACCAGCACGAAGGAACTTGTATGCACGGGTATACGAGTACAGCCCGGGCTGGGGACTGAGTTGCCCAGGATTCCCCGAGGAATTGAGCCGGGCCCGCCGCTGGACCATCCTGCGCGGCTCCCCGTTAGCCGAAGACGCCGAACTGATCGTGAGCGAGCTGACCTGGCAGTCGCCGTCTCGGCTCAGGTGGTGGCGGTGTCGGTCACGGACGACGGCGGTACGGCCACGGCCCCGAAGGCCGAGCACCAGGACCAGGACGCCGAGCGCGGGCGGGGACTGGGCATGGTCAGCGTCATCGCCCACCGGGTCGTCGTCCACGACAGCGACCAGGGCCACACGGTCACCGCGGAGCTGTACGCCGACGGCCGTCTGGAAGGCCCCCATGCTGAAGCCGCCCCAGTGGGGCTACTGGTGCGAGTGCTGGACCGAGGATCTGACCGAGCAGCGAGGGCCGGCACTGCTGGCATCGTTCGACGCGTACTCGGCAGCGCAGGCTGACCGTTGGGTAGCGGTCGCACTACGCACGATCTCACCTGCGCTGGATGCGGACGCCTCGGATGAAGCGTGGGAGTGGCTGTACGGGGGCCGCATCGAGACCCGGCGAGCCCTGCTGCGCGCCGAGCCGTGCACGGTGTCAGTGACGCACGCCAAGACCCGCGTCACCTGGACGATCCGACCGGTGCTCCTCCTGCCACTCGCACACCACCAGGCAGTCGAACTCCCAGCGTGCGCGTACAACTTCCATCCCCGCCCGACAGACTGAGTTACAACTTTCTCTACGGGTTCAAGTCGGCTCGCTCCGCTCGCCGCGCGCAGCAAATAGCCACCTGATGCCAGAGAAGGGGTACATCGTGGCTGGGGCGGTCGGCTCCGCGGCTTTACGGAGCCACTTTGGCGCGAGCCTCGAAGATCACAGCGCCAACCTCGTGCTTCACCGGGCAGGTCCACAGACTGCCCGAGGCGCCGGAAGCTTACGGGGCCATGATCACTGCGCCGAAGCAGCTCCCCCCAAAGCCGCTCCACCGACCTTTTCGAAAAAGGTTCTCTGGCTCTCGCCACCTGGCTAGTCTCTTCTCATGCCTTGGGACGAACGATACTCATTCCGAGACTGCCCGTGGTGTGGTCTCACGAATACCCGGCTGACTACCATCAACGTCGACCAGCAAGTGGTTGACAAGTGGAGTGAGCGTAAGTTTTGGGCAACGCTCGGATGCCCAGCATGCGGAAACGCCGTTCTGGTGCGTCACGGCGCCCCCGACAGCGACGACACCAAAGTGTACGAGGTAGTGCCGACCTCCTCTCACGCCAAGACGGACATCAGCCACCTGCCAGAGGACGTAGCGCGCTACTACAACGATGCCCTACTCGTGCTTCGCGTTGGCGTGCCAGACGCCGCCGCCGTCCAACTCAGGCGCACGCTGGAAGCCGCCGCAGCCCACTACGAGATCAGAGAAAAGATTCTCATGAAGAGCATCGAAAAGCTGATCGCCGACGGCCATGTCACGCAATCGTTCGGGCCACTTCTGCATCACATCAGATCCATCGGCAATGTGGGCGCCCATGCGAGTGATGAACGAGTGGACCAAGAAACGGCAGAGCGGGCGCTTCGCTTCACAACCCAACTTCTCCGAAACCTCTTCGAGGTGCCGGGTGAACTTGACGAGCTAGCGAAGAACGGCACAAAGTAAGGGCAACTCGACTTAAGGCGCGAATTAATGGCCCTGTTGCGCTATGAGGCAGCAGGGCCCACTTCACCCGCGCAAGGGCGACGACTTGAACCCGAAAACTATCGCCCTCTTCGCGACGCAAATTCGACGAGCCTCTGACTGACGGCTGCCACGGCCTCAGACATTTCAAGCTCCCGAAGCTGAGGTCGCGAAATACCCAGCTTGGCGAACTCCGCGAGATCGAGCAGATACATACTGTTTCGCACTTCCACGCAGCCAATGCTTTGCAGAAAGTCGAGTGCAGTACGTGCCCGCCGGTTCTCACCGATAATAAGGTTGTCAACGAATGGCTGGAAGAGGGCGGCTTCCCCCTTTTTGGCGTCTTTGAATCGCAACACAATGCGCCGCAATTCCAGATACAAGGCCGACGCCTCGCGGGCATTTGAGTGCGGCTTGGAAGGGTTCAGCTTCTTCTGATATTGCGTCCAGGGGTAATACAAGTCATCACAGAGCACGTGGAGTTGTGCGGACTCGACCCGGATCTTCACATTCTCGCTGATGAGATTGGCAGCGTTGAGCAGGACCGGCATTTCGGCTTCATTCCCTGTGCCGAACACCTGGACGTCTTTAGCCACGACGAGCAGGTCGTGGCAGACGACGTTGACACTCGGCCCGAATTTGAAGGAACTTCCCTCGCCCCCGAGCATCACCTCCGGCACCTCGTAAATCTCCGCGTTACTCAACTCGCGCGGAAACGTCAGTGTCAGGCTGCCCTCGTACGACGCAAAGTCAAGGGGCCCCATAGTAAAAATCATCTCATCTTGCGGCTTTGACGATACGGCGTAAGACGCTAGCAGTCTGTTGCCAGTCCTCCCTGCCGTGAAGTGCAGGGTGTCACCTGCAACACACATCGACTTGAAGGATTCGTAGAGGGCGCCGAATAGTTCAGAGTGGCAAGTGCTGACCGAAACCCCCTTAACTCGCGTAAGAGCATGCGTGAAATACGCAAACATCGGCGAATGCTTCCACTCAGAAGAGAGTAGCCGACTTCGAATTGACACCCCAGCATCACCTGCAGTCGTGACGCTAGCTAGAGATCGCGCCGTCACGTAATCACGAAAGATTACGTTGAACCATTCAGAACCGCGCAAGAAGGGGTGGTTTACCAGCTGCGCTGTAACAGCCGCTTCGTAGGGGTCCCGAAGCCGCTCAGGCAGATGGGCCGGCAGCTCTACCGATGTCGGAATGTTTTCTACATAGTCAAGGAGGCGTGTGCACTGCTCCTCGGGGGCATACAGGGCAGCCGACAGCCGACGATCCCCAAATGATTCGAACTCCATAGTTTCAACGAACTGAGTTACAAACTTATCTTGTTCTCGAACCAGGAGATGGTCAATTACCTGCGCGACTAGGTGCCAATGCGCTGTTCCCTCTGCCGCTTCCGATGACGAGAAGTCTCGATGCAGCGATGTGAAATTGTCCACCGCCAGAAATTCTGCAGCGACGTCCAAGACCGGTGCATATCCGAGGAAATCTCGGACAGATGGATCTTCCCAGATATCTGAGCTTCGGCTAGAGATGACAGAAGCCAAGAGAGAGAACAGGGTATCGCGAGCTTTTTCATAGGGAGCAAGGTAGCGGCGGTGCACAGGTTCTTTCCCCGAAGCTGCGTACACCTCGACCATTCGAGCATCCAAGTACGTTTCCGCTTGGGCGCGCCCGAAGGGAAGAATCTCGAAGTGGGAGTACTGGAGACTCCGCTCCTTGAATAGCTCGGTCAAGGACCGCGCGCTTTCAGCTCGGGAGAGCATGATCATTGCAGGGTTATCCGACATATCGGATGCGGTTTCGGCCACGTCCCGGAGAAAGGCCTGGAAGTTCGCTTGGCCGGATCGGATCTCCGCCTCGTCAAGCGCATCAATGATCAGGGTCGCGCAGCCACCCTTCATTTCTTCGACAAATTTTCCAGCTTTTCCTGGACCCATTGACTTCCACAACGCCCCTTCGAGTGCGTTGCTTCCTACGTGAAGTGTCGAAAGGTCGACGATGGGTGCCTTAAGTGTGTTACTCAAGTAGCGCGCTGCTGTTGTTTTTCCTACGGCAGCTGGCGCCGTGATCAGGATGAGCGAGGGAGTCACCGGGGCACTGTCATGCGTAATGCGAATCTCAGGAATGACATAGTTTTCCTTCGGTTTGCGTTCCTCTCGTACACCCTTTGAGTCTGAGATCAAACCGACCCAGGATCCTTGCACACCGCAAAGATTAGCCAGATCACTAAGAAGCACGCCTTCTCCCCACCCGCAGATCACGTGAACTCACATGCATAACATGCCAAGCCGCCTCCTGTCCTCGGATCCATTCTTTTGCCTGCCTGGGTTGACTACGAGGTCGACGACACCGGCAACGTGGTGGAGGCCGGTGGGGGGTGCAGTGAGGCACACGTGCGCCTGGGTCGGTCGGCGTCCCCGCCGTCGTGGCTGACTGTCGTCGGCTGAGGTGCAGAGGGGACGCAGCAAGGGTGTCCGCCGTCGCCGAGGGCGGCAAGGCTGGCCGCCCCCGGGCCGTCCGAGGTCGCTCGACAGTGGCCAATGACGACCAAGCAGGCACCCGTGCCCACTGCCCCTGGCCAGCGAAAACCCAGCTCACCAAGCTCCCCGACAACACCCAGGGCAAGAAGACACCGGCGAGCGGGGAGCTTTGACCACGTGTGGCCGCAGGTCACGGGCGGCTGTCCAGCGGCACAGCGTGTGCATCATGAGGCATGGGGATCGATCTGGAGCTGCACTCGTCACGGCCGGCTCACAACAACTGGCGCAAGTCCCGCGTGACACTCCTGCGGAGTTCCTACGAGCACGGCGACGCGCTGGCCGATGCGCTCGGCTCGCTCCAGCTCCTTGGAGTGCTGGGGAGGCTCACTGCCGTAGATCCGTACGGGGGCATGTTGATGAACGAGCAGGAGGCCGCAGCCGCCCTCCAGGAGATCCACGGCCTAAGGCAGAGATGTGACGATGAACGTCAGCTAGCCGCACTGGGAACCTCGCAACGATGCTGGAGGAGTGCGCAGCCACCCCAGGCAGTTACTTGTGGTTCGCGGGCGACTGAAGCGCATGCCACGTCCGCTGTGTGAGTGTCTAACTGCGCGACAACGCCCACGCACAACAGCGAACAAGCGCGGACGTCCGCGGACCATCAGCACAGGTGAGAGCTGTCCCAGCCCCAGGCAGGGCCCTCACCCAATTTGCTTCGGGACGAAGAGGGCATCACCCAAGGTCTCACCGCTACGCTTCCGCCGGCACGGCTTGCTCTGGACGACGGCATGGCAGCGTGGCTGAGGCCGGTGGGGGTGCAGCGAGGCACACGGGTGCGTGGTCGGTCGGCGCGCCCTCCGTCGTGGCTGACTGTCGTCGGCCAAGGTTCGTCCCATGACCGTGCCAGATCCAGGGGTCAGCTACGGTCAACAGCGGTTGAGAGCGGTCGAGTTGTCAGCCAACGCATCAGGTATCGAAGCCCCAGGTCAGTAGTAGGACACCCCAGCCGCTCTCCTAAAGCGGGTGTCGGCAGTTCGAATCTGCCCGGGGGCACCAGCAGGAACGGCCCCGGACCGATCATGGTCCGGGGCCGTTCGCGTCGTCCGGCGTCACTTCGCGCCCTACGTCACCGCGGCATTGACCAGTCGTACGGCCGCCGCCGGGTCGTCAGCGGCCCAGTGGACGCGCTCGGCCGTCACCACTCCCCCGCGGCGCAGCCGCACCGGAACCGGCCGGTCGAGTTCGAGCACGACACTGGTCGCGCTCGTCACCGAGCAGGCCACGGCCGTTTCGTCGTCCGGTACACGCCGCAGCCCGTGCCCCGGCGCGGAACCGTGCGCGCGCCGTGCCGAGCGCACGGCCGTGAGCGGGATCGCCAGCTCCCTGAAGGGCCCCGTACGGATGCGCAGCACCGGACCGTCGATCATGTGCGGCGTGCGCACGGTCATCGCGCAGAACCCGAGCGAGAGCACGAGGAGGACGACCGTCCACAGGATGTGGAGCGCGCGGAGCGCCGTCGGAACGATCGTGTCGATGGGCAGGCCGGTGACGAGGTCGGTGGCAGCCACGGCCCAGACCACCATCCGCGCGTCGGCGGAATGAGGGATGAACCGCTGCCCGTCCGCCGGCTCCAACGGACGGCGCCCCGACCACAAGGCCAGATCGCGCAACATCTCCGCACTCCAGGCGGCAGCGGAACTGCGGCGCGGGTTCACCGCGCCCACGGACATGTGATCGTCGTCGGGGACTTTCGCAAAGGACACGCCGCCAGCCTCGCCGCACGTTACGCGTCTCGGCAGTGACAAGCGTCATCGATCTCTCCATGCAGCCGGACTTTCCATATAGCCGGAATGACACCTTCCGACCGATACGATCACGCTTCGCATGGTGTCTGGTCACGAGAGCAGGGGAGCTCCGTATGGCGAGATCCGGATTGGTACGCACGGCCGCCGCGGCCGCGGTCGTCGCGGTGATGGTGGCGGGGGGCGCGGTCGACGCGTCCGCCGCGGGGCGGGAGGGCGCGCGGGGCGCACAGGGTGCCCAGGGGGCGGTCGCGCCGGACAGCGCGGGCGTGCGCGCCGCGTTGCAGCGCACGCTGGACGCGGGCGCGCCGGGCGCGTTCGCCGTGATCAAGGACCACCGCAACCCCGGCGCCGACCAGACGCTGAGCCTGGGCAAGGCCGACCTCAAGACCGGCACGCCCATGAACGCCGGCTGGCGGTTCCGGGTGGGCAGCAACACCAAGATGTTCACCTCGGTCCTGGTGATGCGCCTCGCCGAGCAGCACCGCATCGACCTGGACAGGCCGATGCGCGACTACCTGCCGGCCGGAACGCTGCCGAGCGACTGGGCTATGACGGTCCGTCAGGTGATGGAGCACCGCGCCGGTGTCTACGACCACACCAACGACCTCCTCGAACAGCCCGGCGAGGAGACCACCCAGGTCTACGAGCAGCGCATCCGCAACAACGTCTACGACCCCAAGGCCCTCGTGGCGATGTCGGTGAAGCACGGCATCCAATACCCGCCGGGCACCGCCTACGCCTACTCGAACACCGACTTCACACTGCTCGGCATGGCCGTCGAGCACCTCACCGGCCGCCCGTACGCCGACGTGCTGCGCGAGCAGGTCATCGAGCCGCTGAAGCTGCGCCGGACCTCGTACGTCGTGCCGGACAAGCGCATCGCCGGTCCGCACGTCACCGGCTACCTGACGAACGACGACCGCAGCAAGCCGCTGCTGGACTCGACCGAGCAGACCGGCTCGTGGGTCGGGACCGCCGGCGCGGTGATCTCCAGCGCCGCCGACCTCGACCGCTTTCTGACCGCCCTGGTCGCCGGCAGCGCCGGCGGCCTGGTCTCGGACGACTCGCTGCGGCAGATGACGACCGCGATCCCGACCCCCACGGCGAAGATCAGCTACGGGCTGGGCGTCCGCGAGATCGCCCTGTCCTGCGGCAAGGTGTACGGGCACGGCGGCATCGTCCAGGGCTTCCAGACGCAGTCGTTCGCGACCAAGGACGGCAAGCGGACGGTCGTGGCCTTCGCCAACGCGTCCAACAACGGCGCCGTCACGCAGGGCCTGATGGGCACGCTGGAGCCCGCGTTCTGCGGCAAGCAGCCCGCCACCTCGTTCACCGCGGGTGGCGGCGGCACGCGCGGCACCGTTCCGGCCGTCGAGGACAGCCGCATCTGAGCCGCCGGGCTCCCCGCCGTCAGCCGGTGACGGCGGGGAGCCGCTTCGGCAGCACATGCGTCGGCAGCCCGCCGCTGTCGGCCGAGCGTGCCGTCTCGCCCAGGATGGCGGCGGCCGAACCGGCCGTGTCACGGGTGATCCGCCGCGCGCCGACCGCCGTCGTGCGGACGGCCGTGCCGCCCGTACGGCCCACCGTCGGCACCGCCTTCCTGACCGCCCTGCCACCGGCCTCGCCGACCAGCCCCGTCGTCTGCTGCGCGGCCCCGTCCACCGTGTCGCCCAGGGCGCCGGGGTCGACGGCGGTCAGCGCGCCGAGGTCCGGGAGCCTCGGCAGACCGGCCGCCGTCTGGGCCGCACCGGCCGATCCCGCGGCCCCCACGGTCAGGGCGGCGGCGGCCAGCGTGGCCGCAGCGAGGACTCGTCGCATCAGGGCTCCTCCAGTGATCCGGTGATGACGGTTGGGCTCCTGCGACGAGAACGATCGGGTGGGCGAACGGGACACGTCGCCCGTCGGGCTTCAGGCGGGCCGGATGTTCTGGTTGACGTGGAAGACGTTCTCCGGGTCGTACGTCCGCTTGACGCGCGCGAGCCGGTCGTAGTGGTCGCGGTAGGTCGCCCGTACGCGCTCCTCGCCCTCGCCCGCGCCCATGAAGTTCACGTACGCGCCGCCCATGGAGTAGGGGTGCATCTCCTGCCAGTAGTCGACGCACCACTGCCGGACGGCGCCGGCGTTGGCCGGGTCGGGGTCGATACCGGCGAACACGCCGGACCACCGGGCGTCCCGGTAGCTCCACGCGGTGTCGCCGCGGCCGAGCCGGTGGGCGGCCCCGTCGACGGGGTAGAGGTGCATGGTCGACAGCGGGGTGGGCAGCGCCTCGGCGTACGTGCGGTGCACATCGAGCGCGGCGTCCGGGATCTCGTCGAAGAAGTCGCCGCGCCAGTACCACTGGAGCCCTGGCGGAAGCAGCTCGTCGAACATGCTCTGCACCGCGGTGTACGGCATCGGCGCACCGAACCCGAAGGCCGGCCGTCCCGGCTCGTCCGCCGCGGCGAGCACGTCCCGGACGCCGTCCTCGATGCGGTCCTGATCGCCGGTGCGGCACCACACGACGCCGCACATCTTCCGCCCGTGGATCTTCTCCGGGAACGGCGGCGCGGGCGGCACGGTGAGCACGGCGAAGAACCCGTACACGTCGTCCGGCGCCTGCGGGAGGAACTCGCGGTACCAGCGCAGCACGTCATGGAGCCGTTCGAGGGGCCAGAGGGTGAGGGCGAGGCCGACGGTCCCCACCGGGTGCAGATGGAAGGTGAAGGAGGTGACGACCCCGAAGTTCCCGCCTCCCCCGCGTAGCGCCCAGAACAGCTCCGGGTGGCTGACCTCGCTGGCGCTGACCAGGCTGCCGTCGGCGAGCACGACGTCGGCGCCGAGCAGATTGTCGATGGTCAGCCCGTACCGGCGGGTGAGGTACCCGTGCCCGCCGCCGAGCGTGAGGCCGCCGACGCCGGTCGTCGAGACGATCCCGGCGGGCGTGCCGAGCCCGAAGCCGCCCGCGGCGTGATCCAGGTCCCCGAGCAGGCTGCCGCCTCCCACTTGGGCGATCCTCGCCGCGGGTGCCACCCGCACCCACCGCATCGGCGCGAGGTCGACCGTCATCCCCCCGTCCACGAGCCCGAGCCCGGGCCCACTGTGCCCGCCGCCGCGTACGGCGAGGTCCAGCCCGTGATCACGGGCGAAGCGGACGGCGTCGACAACGTCGACGGCGTCCGCGCACCGGACGATCGCCCCGGGCCGTTTGTCGATCATCGCGTTGTAGACGGTCCGGGCGCCGTCGTAGGCGGGGTCCTGCGGACCGATGACGGGGCCGCGGAGCGCTTCGCTTGCCGCGGCGAGGGTTGCGCTGTCCATGCTGGTCATGGCCGCCCCCAGCGGGACGAGGAGCTGGCAGTTCCAGGGTCCCGCCGGTGGGTGAGGGGTGCAATTCAGGCGCGTTCGAGGTGCTTGACCCAGCGGCTCCACTGCGGCTCGGGTGCGTAGCCGGCCGCGTCCCACGCCTGGTGGGCGAGCTTGTTGCGGTCCAGCACCATGGCGTCGCCGCGTCGCCCGCCCAGGGCGACGAACCGCTCCTCGGCGGCGGCCAGCAGGGCCCTCGCCACGCCCCGGCGGCGGTGGGCAGGGTGCACGGCGAGGCGGTAGAGGTGGCAGCGCCAGCCGTCGAAGCCGGCGATCACCGTGCCGACCAGCTCGCCCTCGCACTCGGCGAGCAGCAGCGCCTCGGGGTCCCGTTCGATCAGCCGGCTGACCCCGTTCGGGTCGTCGCTGATGCTCGTGCCTTCCGCCGCCACCGCCCAGAAGGCGAGGACCGCCTCCAGGTCGGCGGGAACGGCGGAACGGATGTGCAGCGTGTCCATGCCACCCATCCAAGCAACTAGCGCACCGGCGCGGAGATCGAATTTTGCTGCCCGAACGGATTAACCGTGCGCCCCTGCCGAATGGGCCGCCCGCGTCCCGGGGACGCTCGGGATGCCCGTCCCGGACCCGCCGGCCCTGCCGGAGCGAAGGAGCAGCCCCGCCCATGACCTCCGAGAAGCGTGTGATGGCCCCAGGTGTCTTCGTCCAGGAGGTCGCCGGCGGCGTCCGCATGATCGAGGGCGCCGCTACGTCCACGCCCGCCTTCCTCGGCTCCCTGCCCGGCGGGCCGGAGGATCCGGTGCTCGTCCGCGACCGGGCCGCCTTCGACGCCGCCTTTCCCGAGAAGGGGCCCTCCACCACGCGCGACTGCGTCAACGGCCACTTCGCCAACGGGGGCGGCCCCTGCTACGTCGTGAACGTCGCCCCGCCCGACGCGGATGCGGACAACCTCGACCTGCAGAGCGCGCTGGCGGCTCTCGAATCCCACTCCGACGTCCACGTCATCGCCGTCCCCGACCTGTGGAGCGTCCCGGAGGCCGCCCCGGACATCGCCCAGCAGGTCGCCGACCACTGCGTCGCCATGGGCAACCGCGTGGCGCTGCTCCACACCCCGGAGGGCCTGAGCGTGGGGGAGGCCGCCGCCGTTCCCGAGCGGCTCGGTCTCGGCGACCGGGCCCGCGAGTTCACGGCTGTCTACTACCCGTGGGTGCGGGTGCCGGGCCCCGGGGACACCCCCACCTGCGCCCCACCCGTCGGACACGTCGCCGGCGCCTGGGCCCGCACCGACGCGGGGCGCGGCGTGCACAAGGCTCCCGCCAACGAGTCGCTCGTAGGGACGCTCGGCCTGGAGCGCGAGCTCAGCGAGAAGGAGCTGACGACCCTGACCGAGGCGTCCGTCAACGTCCTGCGGGCCTTCCCGCAGCGGACGCCCACGGTGTGGGGCGCCAGTACGCTCTCGCGCGACCCCCACATGCGCCATCTCAACGTCCGGCGCTACGTGAACTTCCTGCGCGACTCGATCGTGCAGAGCACGGGCTGGGCCGTCTTCGAGCCGAACAACGAGCAGCTGTGGGATGCGATGCGTACGGCCGTCGAAGGCTTCCTCACGGAGCAGTGGCAAGCGGGGGCCCTGCACGGCAGGACGGCAGAGGAGGCGTTCTACGTCACCTGCGACCGCACGAACAACAGCACCGACCGGGGCGACGTGATCGCCAGTATTGGGGTGGCGCCGATGCGTCCGGCGGAGTTCGTGCGCTTCGACGTCAGCCAGGCGGCAGGACAGGCGGAGGAGCTGTAGGCGCGGCGCTCACCCCCGCCTCCCCGCGATTCGATCGTGCGCGGAGAGCAGCCGCCTACGCTCACCGAGGCGGTCAGGCCCAGGCGGCCCTCCCCGCGTGCGCGGGGAGCAGACTCCGTGACCTGCGACTTCCTCACCGCATCCCCGGCGTTTTCATCACTCTCACCGACCGCGACATAACGGACCTCTCCGCCTCCCTACCCCAGAGACGCCCTGAGCATCGCCCACTGCGTATCCGCCCAACGCACCCAGCATGTCCCACAACCGGCTGCCACGAGCAGCTCACGTCAGAACATGTTCCGCCCGTCCCTGCAATTGCTCCTCCGCAGCCTGCAGCGCGGCGCGCAGGTCCGCGGCCGCGGTGAGGGTCGTGCACTGGCCGGGGTTCTCGAACGGCAGGATCCACAGCCGGTCCGCCAGGTACTTGCAGGGCGCCGGCGCCCGCAACTCCCACCCCGCCGGATGAACCGTCGCCCCGAACACCCCCACCAGCCGGTACCCCGTCCCCAACGGCACCGGCCACCACGTACTGTGCTCCGCACCAGCCACCAAATACACCCCGACATGGCAGCCGTTCTCCCGCAGCCACGTCCTCGCCAGACGCGACAACCAGAAGCCCGTCTCCACCAGATCCCACCGCCGCCCCACCACCAACTGAGCCGAACGACCCAACCCCCACTCGCTCAAGGCAGCATTCGGATCCGCAGCCGCCTGCGCCAGCCAGCGCGCCATGTCGGTCATCGGCCCGCCCCGCAGCCGGGCCGCCTCGCGGCGGCACACTCGTATCGCTTGACGTGCACGTCTCTCCCCCAGGTCATCGTCCGAGAAGGGTCCGGACACGACCGTAGGTCGCCGCACGTTGCCGAGAGGGCACGGATTGTGCCCCCTCACACCAGCGGTGTCAGGCAGCCAGGAGACCGAGCCTCACGCCCAGTTGAGCTGCCTGACGGCGGCGGTTCGGGCTCTTTGACTCCGACTCCTCAAGGATGATCTTCCGTGCGAACCCGTTGTAGCGAATGGTTTCGGGGGCGGCTTCGAAAGCCTTGTCCAGTGTGGTGAGCGCGGTTTCCGGCTGCCCGGCCAGCTGGTAGGCGCGGGCCTCCTCGATGCGGTGCCGGGCCCGGCGGGGGCGGGAGGGGATGGTCGCCGCGTCGGCTGCCGCCGCCTGGCGTACGGATTCGCCGCCCGCGTGCAGCTCCACCGCAACGGTCACCGCATGCGCCCCCATGACGGCACGGGAGAACGACGTCACGGGGTGGTAGTAGTCACCCGGCAGACGGTCGGCCATGGCGCGGGCGGTGTCCCAGTGGCGCCATGCGGTGCCGCTGTCGCCCCGCCGGGCTGCGGTGTATCCGGCCTCGAAGGTGAGAGCGCCCGTGATGGCGAGGACGTCGTCGGAGGCGCCGGGCAGGAGAGGTTCGAGGTAACGGAGGGTCGCGAGGTTGACGGCGTCGGCGGCGTCGAAGTGTGCGTAGCCGGAGTCGCGGTGCGCCTGTGTCGTGAGCCATGCCGCGATACCGATGATGTGCGCGTCCTCGGATTCCTGGGCGGCGACCATGGTGCGCTCGGCCACCCGCCAGAGCAGGGCGGGGTCAGGCTGGTAGGCGAGGAAGAACTGGCTGAGGCTGTACGCCTCCGCGAGGGCGGCCTGGGCCGTGCGGCGGTCGGCCGCCGTGTCGGCCTCGCGGGCGGCGAGTTGGGCGTCACGGATGAGATCGGGCAGCAGGGCACCGATGACGTCGCGGTGGTGCGGTGCGGAGTGGCGTGCGCGCCAGGCGTAGGCCAGGCGGGACCGCAGCTCGGCGACGGGCGGAGCCGGGGCCGACGTCGTCTGCGGGAAAGCGTCGACCGCTTCGCGGACGGCGGGCAACCGTGCGTGTCCGGGGCCTGCGAACAGATCGACGCTCGTGCTCTGGTCGCCGGTCAGTTCGGCGAGGTCGCGCACGCGGAGGATCTCGGCGATCCGCAGGATCACGTCGAGCTTCGGCGTCTGCAGCCTTCCGTTCTCGATCTGCTTCACCCACGAGGGGGACTTGCCGAGCAGGCCGGCGAGGACGGTGCGGGGAATTCCCCTTCGGGTGCGGAGGAGTTGCATGCGCTGGCCGAAGACCAGCGAGTCGGCGTTCGGGCCGTGATCGGCTTCGGGTGACACATCGAGCCCCTCTCTGAAGAGCCTGTCCCCGTCAGGGTAGGGGACGGCTCGCTCCCCGGATTTCGCCGAACGCATGACGCCGGAAGGCATGGCACGGCCGCCGAGGCCCGGCCCCGATTCCCCCGCACAGGTGATCATTCCCCCACCCCCGCCCACTAAAGTTGATCCGTCACCGCTGGTCACCCCACCCGCGCCCCGGGGGCGCGGCCGGGTGGACGGCATGTCGGTACGTGCGCGGCCGGGGTCCATCGGGAAGACGCCCCGGCAAGGGGAGGGGCAGGGATCCGTATGAGTCGGCGCTCCAGTGGACTGATAGGGCTCTGGGCCGAGGCGCAGCGGCAGCAGCAGCGGCAGCAGGAGGCGCGGCAGCGGGCCGTGGTGCGGGAGCAGCGCGAGCGGGAGAAGGAGCAGCGGGCGCTGGAGCGGGAACGGGCCCGGGCCGATCGCGAGGCGCGGCAAGCGTACCGGCAGGCGCGCGAGGCCGAGGCGCGGCAGCGGACCGAGGAGATGGAGCGGCAGGTCGAGGAGTTGCAGGGGCTGCTGGTGGCCGGCTGCCGGGCGCCCGGGTTCCGGACGCGGGCGCTGGAGCGGGCCGAGCAGCTGGAGCCGTTCCACCCGGGGCACCTGGGGCAGCCGGTGCCGATGCCCGATCCCAGCCGCTACCGCGGCTTCGGCAACCGCGCGCAGTTCGAGCACGACTGGCAGGCCGCGCAGGCGGCCGAGGCGCACCGGCAGCAGCAACTGGCCGCGTACCGGCAGCAGTACGACCAGTGGGCGGCCGGCACGCTGGCCGAGATCCGGCAGCACAACGCGGGGATCCGGGAGATGGTCGGCGCGCTGCGGGAGGGGGATCCGGACGCGGTCGTGGAGTACTTCTCGGCCGCGCTGTACGCCTCGCCGGCGTGGCCGGACGAGTTCCCGCACCAGATCGCCGCCGCCTACGACCCCGGGGCCCGGCAGCTGGTGCTGAACTGGGAGCTGCCCGGGTTCGAGGTCGTGCCGGAGACGAAGTCGGTGCGGTACCTGCCGACCGCCGACGAGGAGAAGGAGACGGCGCGGCCGCTCACGCAGCGGCGGGCGGTCTACCGGGACGTGCTGGCGCAGTGCGTGCTGCTGGCGGTGCGGGAGCTGTTCGCGGCGGACGAGTTCGGGATCCTGGAGTCGGTCGCGCTCAACGGTTTCGTGGACGACCACGATCCGGCCACCGGGCGGCGGACGCACATCGTGCTGGCCTCGGTGGGGGTCGACCGGAGTACGTTCGCGCAGTTGCATCTGGAACAGGTCAGCGCGGTGGAGTGCCTGACCGGCGGGCTCGGCGGTCAGCTGTCCGCCAAGCCGGACCAGCGCGTGGCCGTGCGTCCCGCGCGGCAGCCGGACGAGGTCGGGCGCGGGGTGGTGTCGCACGGCGGCGGGGACGATCCCGATCTGTTCGAGATGGACCCGGTCGAGTTCGAGGCGCTGGTCGCGGAGCTGTTCCGGGCGCGCGGGATGCGCGCGGTGATGACGCAGCGGTCGAACGACGGCGGTGTGGACGTCGAGGCGCTGGACCCGGACCCGATCAGCGGCGGCCGGATCATCGTGCAGGTCAAGCGGTACCGCAAGACCGTGCCGCCGACGGCGGTGCGGGATCTGTACGGGACGGTGCAGGGGGCCGGGGCCAACAAGGGCGTGCTGGTGACGACGTCCGGTTTCGGCCCGGGCTCGTACGCGTTCGCGAACGGCAAGCCGCTCACGCTGGTCTCGGGCGAGGAGCTGGTGGAGCTGCTCGCGCAGCACGGGCTGCGGGGGCGGCTCGGGGGCGGCGCCCCCCGGCGGGCGGACAGCGGCGCGGGGGCACCCGCCGGCGCGCACAACGTGCTGGGCATGTCCTGGTCCGGCCGGGTCGCGCTCGACGTGTGCGCGCTGGTCTGCCGGGGCTCGCGCGTGCTCAGCGACGATCACTTCGTCTTCTACAACAACCAGCGCACCCCGGACGGCTCGGTGCGCGCCGCCGCGCCGTCCGCCGCGGACAAGGCCGCGCTCCAGGTGGCCTTCGACGCGCTGCCGGCCGACGCGGACCGGCTGGTGCTGGCGGCGGCCATAGATCCGGCGGTCAATCCGGACGCCGATCTGTCGGAGTTCACGGACGCCCGGATCCGGCTCGCGGATGCCTCCGGGGCACAGCTGGGGCAGCTGGAGGTCTCCGACGGGCGGCCCGGCGAGACGGCGCTGGTCCTCGGCTCCTTCCGGCGGCGGCCGAACGGCGACTGGGACTTCGTGATCGGCGGCCGGGGGTACGCCGGGGGGCTGGAGGCGCTGGTGCAGGAGTACGGGATCGAGGTCGCCTGAGGGTCCTTGATCCGGACCGTTCCGGCCCCCGCTGTCGGTGGGGGCCCATAGACTCCTGGAATGGCCCAGTCCACGCAGACCCCCCAGGAAACCGACGCCGCGGAGATCGCCGAGGCCGGCGATGCCCTGCGCTGTCTGCGGCGCGTCTTCGGCTACGACGCGTTCCGGGGCGAGCAGGAAGAGATCATCGAGCATGTCGTGGCCGGCGGCGACGCGCTCGTCCTGATGCCGACGGGCGGCGGCAAGTCGCTGTGCTACCAGATCCCGGCGCTGGTGCGGCCGGGCGTCGGGATCGTGGTCTCGCCGCTGATCGCGCTCATGCAGGACCAGGTGGACGCGCTGCGCGCGCTGGGCGTACGGGCCGGCTTCCTGAACTCGACGCAGGATCCGGACGAGCGCCGCATGGTCGAGGCGGAGTTCCTGGCCGGCGAGCTGGATCTGCTCTACCTCGCCCCGGAGCGGCTGCGCGTGGACGCGACGCTGCGGCTGCTGGAGCGCGGGAAGATCTCGCTGTTCGCGATCGACGAGGCGCACTGCGTGGCCCAGTGGGGCCACGACTTCCGACCCGACTACCTCGCGCTCTCCGCGCTGCACGAGCGCTGGCCGGACGTGCCGCGCATCGCCCTGACGGCGACGGCCACGGAGGCCACCCGCGCGGAGATCGCCACGCGGCTGCGGCTGGAGGGGGCGCGGCATTTCGTCGCGAGCTTCGACCGGCCCAACATCCAGTACCGGATCGTGCCGAAGAACGACCCGAAGAACCAGCTGCTGGAGCTGTTGCGCACGGAGCACGCGGGGGACGCGGGCGTCGTCTACTGCCTGTCCCGCAAGGGCGTCGAGGACACGGCCGCGTTCCTGGCGGGGCACGGGATCGAGGCCCTGCCGTACCACGCCGGGCTGGACGCGGCGACGCGCGCCGCGAACCAGTCGCGCTTCCTGCGCGAGGACGGCGTCGTGATGGTCGCGACGATCGCCTTCGGCATGGGCATCGACAAGCCGGACGTGCGCTTCGTCGCCCACCTCGACCTGCCGAAGTCCGTCGAGGGCTACTACCAGGAGACCGGCCGCGCCGGGCGTGACGGGCTGCCGTCGACGGCCTGGCTTGCGTACGGGCTGCAGGACGTCGTCCAGCAGCGGAAGCTGATCGACGGCTCCGAGGGCGACGACGCGCACCGGCGGCGGCTCGCCGCGCACCTGGAGGCGATGCTGGCGCTGTGCGAGACGGTCGAGTGCCGCCGCACCCAGCTCCTGGCCTACTTCGGGCAGCGCGGCGCCGGCGCCTGCGGCAACTGCGACACCTGTCTGACCCCGCCGGTCACCTGGGACGGCACGATCGCCGCGCAGAAGTTCCTGTCCGCGGTCTTCCGGCTGGCCCGGGAGCGGCGGCAGAAGTTCGGGGCGGGGCAGATCATCGACATCCTGCTGGGGAAGAAGACCGCGAAGGTCATCCAGCACGACCACGACGCGCTCACGGTCTTCGGCATCGGCACGGAGCTGAGCGTCGCCGAATGGCGGGGCGTGGTGCGGCAGTTGCTGGCGCAGGGGCTGCTGGCGGTCGAGGGCGAGTACGGGACGCTGGTGCTCACCGAGGCGAGCGGCGAGGTGCTGGGGCAGCGGCGGCAGGTGCCGTTGCGGCGCGAGCCGGAGAAGCCGGGGCGCTCCGCGAAGAGCGGCGCCGCGGGCAAGAGCGGCGGCAAGCGGAGTGCCGCCGCCGTCGCCGATCTGCCCGAGCAGGCGGTGCCGGTCTTCGAGGAGCTGCGCGCCTGGCGCGCCGCGACCGCGCGTGAGCAGGGCGTTCCCGCGTACGTGATCTTCCACGACGCGACGCTCCGCGAGATCGCGACGGCCCTGCCGGGCTCGCTCGACGAGCTCGGCACCATCAGCGGGGTCGGCGAGAACAAGCTGGCCAAGTACGGCGAGCCCATCCTCGGCGTGCTCAGTGGTGCGATCGGCCCTTCAGCCGAGCCGGCCTCGGCCTGATCCGCTGCTGCGCCGCCGTGACGGCGGCCGCGTAGCGCGGGTCGGGGCGCAGGGCGTGCTCGCGGCGGCACGCCTCGGTGAACTTGATGACGTGCTCGTCGCCGTGCTCGACCGCGCGGGCGACGAGCTCGTCGAACGGTGGCGCCTCCACCTCGGTCTCGCGTGCGACGCGCACCGCGTCCGCTTCCTCCGCGCGGTCCTGCGTGAAGGTCAGCAGCAGCGTGGCCTGTACGTGCCAGAGCGCGGCCACCGTCGGCTCGTGCAGCTCGGCCGGCAGGTGCGGCAGCACCAGTCGCGCGGCGGCGGGCGCGGTGACGCCGTGGATCAGGGGCACAGGGAAGACCTCGGGGTGCGCGAGGTAGACGCCCGCGAATTCGGTGGTCATCTCGCTCAGCAGCCACTGCGCCCGGCCGGGCGCCGGTGCGGTGAGGGCGTCGGCGTAGCCGGGCAGCTCCTCCGGGTGCGCCAGCCGGCGCCCGGCGGCCTGCCGGCCGCGCGAACCCTCGGGGTAGGGGGTGCGGCGTACGGAGGCGATGGCGGCGCCCAGGTCGTGCGTGCCGCTCAGGCGCGCCTCGCCGGGGAGGTGGGCGAAGCGGGCGGCCCAGTAGCCCAGGCCCCTGGCCAGCTCGGTGAGCTGGGCGGGGGTGGGCCGGTCCGGGACGACGGACAGCGAGCGCACGGCGTGCGCGGTGCGGATGAGGCCGTGCGTGAGCCCGGCGAGGAGCCCGGGTGTCAGGCGGGGCCACCAGCGGGTGAGGACGTCGCGCCAGTGCGCGTCCGCGAGTTCGCGGGCGAAGAGGGCCTCCCAGTCGCCGGCCCGGGAGAAGTCGCCGAGGGCGGGCCGCCAGGAGGACTCGTCGGCGGGGTCGAGCGGGAAGCGGGGCGCGGGCACCTCGTGGTGCGGCATGGCGTGGCGGTAGCCCTCGACCCAGTCGGCGACGGCGTCGCCGTGGCCGGTGGCGGCGAGGGCTTCGGCCCCCATGGGGCCGTGGTTGGCGAGGTCCGCGCCGACGCCGCGCTCGTATCCGAGGTCGGCGAGGCGGTCCAGGGCGTCGTTGAGGGCGTCGGTGTAACCGGTTGCGGGCATAATTATCCGGCTCTCCAAACAGTTCGGATATCCGAAGCATCTAGACTCGCAGTATGCCGCACGATGCCCACGCCGGGAAGCCGTCCAGGCTGCCGACGCCCGAGGAGACCGAGGCCATCGGCCTCGTCCCGCTGCTCTCGCCGTACATGCGGCAGGCCTCGGCCCAGATGCCGGGCGCGCTGCGCGCGGCTTTCGACGCTCATGGACTGACGGCCCGTCATGGCGCCGTGCTGCCGCGGCTGCTCGCCGAGGAGCCGCTGACGGTGAGCGAGCTCGCGGCCCGCCTGGGGCTGTCGCTCTCGACGGTCAGCGAGCTCGTCGGCGCCCTCAACCGCGCCGGCCTCGTCGACCGCCGCGAGGACCCGGCGAACCGCCGCCGCACGCTGCTCAGCCTCACCCCGGAACACCGCCCGCTGGTCGAGCAGTTCATCGCCGCCCGCTCGGCACCGCTGCTCCGCGCCCTGGACAGCCTGTCGCCCCGCGACCGGGCGGGCTTCATAGCGGGCCTGACGGCGTGGGCCCGGGAGGCCGCCCGGTCCTGAGGCCACTCCGCGGATACGTCCGACGGCCGCACCCCCACAGGGTACGGCCGTCTCGCCTCAGCTGAGCGACTGGAATGCGGACCAGCCGCCTGTCCCGATCGCGCGCGGGTCTCCGTGTCCGCTCGGGGTGACCTTCGGGTAGAAGAGCAGCCCGGCGTTCTCGTTGTCCGTCGTCGCCCACAGATCAGGCGTGCCGTCGTTGTCGCCGTCGCCGCCGGAGGTGATCAGGGGTCGCGTCGTCGGCCACCAGTTGCGCCCGATCTGGACGCGGCCGGAGAGGGATCCGAGTCCCTCACCCGCCGGGCCGGTGCCCTGGTAGAGGAAGAGCGCTCCCGCGGACCGTTCGCGTGCGATCAGGTCGGCGTGCTTGTTGCCGGTGACGTCGCCGGCGGCAGCGAGGTCGTAGCCGCTCCAGCCGCCGTCACCGACGAGGACCGGCGGCTGGTCGATGTTCTCGTCCAGGTATCCGCTGGGCGATCCGAAGTACAGCCACAGCTGGTCGCCCTCCTTGACCAGGAGGTCCGGGTAGCCGGGGCGGTCGCCCTCACCGATGGTTCCGTCCCCGTCGAGGTCGACGGGGCCGTCGACATCGCCGATCGCAAGGATCTGCGCGGCCTTCTGCCAGTGGTTGTTCTGCTCGTCGTAGAGGCGGAGTTCACGGGGCGGGGCGTCCGCGAGCTCGCCCCGGCCGTCGTTGGGGCGGACGTACAGCTTGTTGACCTTGTCGACGGGGTCGAAGCGGCGCTCGACGAGGTCCTCGTAGCCGTCGTCCGTCCAGTCACCACGGTGCGTGATGAGCGAGTCCTTGAAGTTCTGGCCGGTGGCCAGGACGCCGGGGCCTACGCTGCCGTCGCCGAGCCCCGCGTAGATGCGCAGGTCCCCGTTGGTGCGCACCCCGTACATGTCCGGAGTGCCGTCGCCGTTCAGGTCGCCGGGCTTGTCCTTGGCCTTCAGGCCGGCGGCGTAGAAGAGGTAGGCGGTGAGGTCCGAGCGATTGCCCGCCCGGTCGACGCTACGGACGTAGATCTTGTGGGGGCCTGCGGCCATCGGCGCGATCTTCGCCGTGGCCGGACCGCCCGGTGTGTCCGGCTTGGCTGTGTTGACCGTTGAGTTCCAGTCGTTCCAGTACTCGTACTTCTCCACGTCCTTCACGCCGCCGGCGCTGAAGGTGAAGGTTCCGGGCGTTCTGACGGTGCCGGTCTCGGCGGGCCAGCCGTTGCTTCCGTCGGGGTACTCCGCGGAGGAGACGGCAGGGGGATTGCTCGGGCGGGACTTGTCGACCGTGAAGCGGCACGGTTCGGCCGGCGCCCAGGGGGACAAGGACCGTCCGTCGCCCGCACGCACCTGCCACGAGTGCAGGGCGCCGTCCTTGAGCACCGACCTCGGCACCGTGACCCGGGCGACGGTTCCGCTGGTGACGGAGACGGTCTGGTCGAAGACGGATGGAGACCCGTCGGTGTTCCACATGTTGAAGCGGGCCTTGACCGTTCCGCCGTCAGGGTCACTGATCTTCGCGAACAGCTGGACGTCCGTGTCGCCGACGGTCGTCAGCGCGCCGGCCTGACAGGTCACCGACGGGTTGGTACCGACATCGGTAGGCGTGTTGGGCGGCGCCTCGTACTCGGTCGAGAGACTGGCGGTCCTGGCGTCGAACTTCTTCCAGCCGAACGTGTCCGACTCGTCCGCCGCCCGGAGCCCGAGCGTCCAGTTCGACCACTTGCTCTGCTGAGCCTGCTTCGTCGCGGCGGTCACGTCGAAGGCCAGGTTGCCGCCCGGGCACGAGCTGCCCCAGCCCTTCGACTCCTTGACCGAGTCGATCTTGGTGTACCAGTTGGGCTGGTTGTTCCAGGACGTCTTCGAACTGATGGTTCCCGTGTCCCAGATCTGGACCTCGCGGGCCTGGCAGGACCACGACCAGGTGTTCTTGATGCGGAACGTGGACCTCACGATCTGCTTGTCGCTGTCCCACAGGCCCTTGGTGTCCATCTGGAAGAAGGAGCGTCCCAGCCCGTCGGTCTCGTTCTCGTAGCCGATCCGCGCGTCGTTGGTCGTCTTGCCGGATCCTCCCCAGCCGGATCCGTTGAGGAAGGCGCTGTTGGGGTACTTCTTGTAGGCCAGCGCCCAGGCCTGCCGGCTGCCGGAGATGTACGGGTCGATGTAGACCGGGTAGTGGGTGTCTTTTCCGGTGAGCAGCTTCTGATCGGGAGTCAGCGCGAGGTGCCGCTGCCCCGCCTCGATCGGCACCGCCGACTCCTTGGCTCCGGCGCCGGGCTGGAACACGTTTTCCGGGGAGACCTCGGAGGAGCCTTGGGGGGAGGCCGCGCGGGCCATCGAGCGCGCGGCACGTGGAGCGGACGACCGGGGAGTGGAGCTGTCCCACATGCGCGGGGTGGGAGCCTGGAAGACCTCCTGCCCGGCGGGGTTGGTGGCGCTCAAGTTCCCGTGCTCGTCGGTTGACACCTTCACGCCGTCGGCGGCCATGCCGAGCTTGACGGTCTTCAGCTCGGGGTTGGCCGCCGCCTGCGGAGTCTTGACCACCAGCAGCTGGGCGAACCCGTCCGAGCCGGCGCGCAGCATCAGGTCCACGTCGGGCAGGACGTTCGGATAGGTCGCCGTATCACCTTCGACGGCGGGCTTCGGCAGCGCCTTCGGCCACGACAGCGCGATGCTGCGCCCGTTTCGCGTGACGGTCGCCAGCGGCCCGCTGCCGCCGCCGGAGAACTCGACACCGACGGCCGTCGCCTTCGGGGAGAGACGGCCGCCCTTGGTCTTCTGGAGGGTGGCGTCTATGTCCACCAGCTTGCCGCCCTTGCGGACGCGCTGGGGAACGACATAACGCTCCTCGGTAAATGTGCCCGAGGGGTTTGCGAAGACAGCGGACGACTCGGTCCGCCGAGATATCACCTCAACGGGCTCGCCCGTCTCCTTGGCCTGTGCGGCAGCGCGTCCGACGGCGGATGCCTGCGGCAGGTCCTGCCTGCTTTCGGAAAGTGGAGCAGCTGCGGCAAGCGGCGGAACGATAGTGGTGGCGAGAACTCCACCGGCAAGGGCGCCGACGAGGAGAAAACGCCGGCGTGCGCGCGGTCTGTGACGGGACGGCGGTGCAGGCATGACGATCCTTCGATGGAACGGAAGAGTCTGGATTCGCGACGCCTGAAGCAAAGAGCTTAAAGCATGCGCCAAACGAGAGTAATGCAGGGCCCTCAAGAGAAGACTGCGCCTACTTGAGTCGGCATCAGGACGACCAAGAAGCAGCCGACTCGCACATCTCGGGACCTTATACCTGTCCGTTTCGGGACCAACGTCCTATCGCATCTACGTAAAGGGGAGTTAATGTTCCGACGGTAAGATCACCGATATGGGGGCGGCGTGCTGCGTTCCTTCAACCGCGGCGAAGCCGCGGTATTTTCTTCTTCTCCCAGACCAAGAAGCAGACCATGGAGGCGCACGCTTGCGGCCTCTTTGGCTCTCGCCATCACCGGTGGCACCCTGTCCGGAGCATCTGCGACAGCGTTTGCGGACAGCAAGTCACCTCGACCTCTCAAAAACAGCGTCAAACCGGTTCCGGTCAGCAAGGTCGGAGGCCAGAAGAACCAGAAGGCCGATCAGGCCGGCAAGAAGGCCTGGAAAAGGGCTCCGTCCGCTAGCTGGCCCAAGCCGGGCAAGACCACTACGGAACTGGTAACGCCCAAGAATTCCGGGCAGAAGCCCGAACCGCGCAAGGTGCGCGCCGGCGGCCTGCCGCTTTCGGTGACGGACGCGTCCGCACCGAAGCCCGGCACCTCCAGCAAGGTCACTGTCGAGACCCTTGACCGTTCTGCCGCCAAGAAGGCGGGCGTCAACGGCGTCCTCCTCAAGGTGGGTGCCGGTGACCGGGCCGCCGAGGGCAAGACCTTCGACGTCGAGCTGGACTACTCCGCGTTCCGCTATGCCTACGGTGGCGACTGGGCCTCGCGTCTCACTCTCGTCCAGCTTCCGTCCTGCGCTCTGACGGACCCTGACAAGGCGTCGTGCAAGGCGGGCAAGCCGCTGCCGGGTGTCCGCAACGACGTCCAGGAGGGCACGCTCAAGGCCAAGTTGGCCATGCCAATGAGCTCGGCTCCCACCGCGGGAAGCCGGCAGAAGCGCTCGCTCATGGCGGCCCCCATGCTGCTCGCCGCCACCGCCGGTGTCTCCGGCGCGTCGGGCGATTACAAGGCGACGTCCCTCTCCCCATCCGGTGTGTGGGAAGCCGGTGGCTCGTCGGGGTCGTTCTCCTGGTCCTACCCGATGAGCGTGCCCGCCGTGCCCGGCGGGCTCCAGCCCCAGCTGGACCTGGCCTACTCCTCCCAGTCCGTCGACGGCCGCACCGCCGCCACCAACAACCAGGCGAACTGGGTCGGTGACGGCTGGTCCCTGGCCGAGAACTTCATCGAGCGCAAGTACAAGTCGTGCGTCGACGACATGAAGGACGGCAACAACAAGGCCAAGAACGGTGACCTCTGCTGGGGCACCGACAACGCCACGATCTCCCTGAACGGCAAGTCGAACGAGCTCGTCAAGGACGACAAGACCGGCGCCTGGAAGCTTCGCCGGGACGACGGGACCACCATCGTCCGTCTGACGGACACCGGTCGGGGCAACGGCGACAACGACGGCGAATACTGGCGCGTCACGACTCCGGACGGCACCCAGTACTACTTCGGCTACAACCGCCTTCCCGGATGGTCGTCCGGCAAGACCGAGACGAACTCCACCTGGAACGTCCCGGTCTACGGCAACCACGCCGGTGAGCCCTGCCACAAGGACGCCTTCGGCGACTCCTCCTGCAACCAGGCATGGCGCTGGAACCTCGACTATGTCGTCGATCCCAACGACAACGCCATGGCGTTCTACTACGCCGCCGAGACGAACCGCTACGCGCGCAACGTCAGCATGACGACCGGCAAGGGCACCCCCACCGAGTACGCCCGCGGCGGCTACCTCAAGCGCATCGAGTACGGCCTGCGCACCGACAACGTCTACGGTGCCAACGCGGCTGCCGGGAAGGTGAATTTCACCGACGCCGAGCGCTGCCTGACGTCCTCGGACTTCAACTGCGCCGAGGACAAGTTCACCAAGGACAACGCCAAGCAATGGCCCGACGTTCCGTTCGACCAGTACTGCAAGGCGGATGACAAGGAGTGCAAGGACCAGTACTCACCCACTTTCTGGACGCGCAAGCGCCTGAAGAAGGTGGACACCGAAGTGCTGTCCGGCGGCAACTACCTGCCGGTGGACTCCTGGGAGCTCGACCACCAGTTCCCGTCCACCGGTGACGGCTCGGCCCCGGCCCTGTGGCTGGCCTCCCTGACCCGCACGGGCCACACGGGTGGCAAGTCCGAATCGCTGCCGCCCGTTACCTTCTCCGGCGTCCAGATGGCCAACCGCGTGGAGCGGGACACCGATCCGATCCCGCCGCTGGTCCGCTACCGCGTCTACGGCATCGAGACGGAGACCGGTGGCACCATCGGCGTCACGTACTCTGCGCCCGACTGCAAGGCCGGCAACCTTCCGGACGAGTCCTCGAATTCCCGCCGCTGTTACCCGGTCTACTGGTCCTCCAAGGACTCTCCCGCAGCGGACGGCAAGGAGATCAAGGACTGGTTCCACACCTACGTGGTGACGCAGGTCCTGGAAACCGACAACACCGGTGGCGCTCCCGCCAAGCAGACGGACTACGAGTACCTCGGCGGCGCCGCCTGGGGCAAGAGCCAGGACGAGCTGATCAAGCCGGAGTACCGGATCAACAGTGTCTTCCGCGGATACGAGCGGGTGCTCACCCGCACCGGCGCCGGAAGCGACAAGCGCACGCTGAGCGAGAGCCGGTTCTTCCGAGGCGTCCCCGGTGCCAAGGTCGCCGACGGAGAGGGGAACAAGGCCGACGACCACGAGGCGTACGCCGGCATGCCCCGGGAGCAGGCCACGTATGACGGCGACGGCGGCAAGCTGCTGCACGCCACTACGTACGAACCCTGGCACAAGGGTCCCACGGCTTCTCGTGCCAGGCCGGAACTGCCCGCGCTGGAGGCCCATGTCCTCGGTGTGAAGGCGGAACAGACCCGCACGGCGGTCGGGGACGGCTGGCGACGGACGAGGACCGAGCGGTCCTTCGACGACTTCGGCATGGTCACCAGCGAGTCGGACCTCGGCGACGTGGCGAAGACCGGCGACGAGGTGTGCACCGTCACGGCCTACGCGCGCAACCCGAAGAACCACATCCTCAACGCGGTCGCCTCCCAGAAGAGGCTCGCGGCACCCTGCGGTGACGGCGAGGACGCCTCCGGCGACCTGATATCCGAGAAGCGCTCCTACTACGACGGCTCCAGCACCCTGGGCGAACTGCCCGAGAAGGGCGCGGGCAGGGTCACCCGGACCGACGAGAACGACGGCAAGGGCACCGGTTTCCTCACCACGGAGACCGGCGACTACGACAAGTACGGCCGCCAGGTGACCTCCGTCGACGTCCTGAAGAACAAGACGACCACGGCCTTCACCCCGGCCACAGGTGAGGCACCGGTCAAGACGGTCGTCACCAACCCCCTCGGGCACACCCTGACCACCGAGCTGGACCCCGGCCGCGGCCAGGCCACGGCGGTCGTCGACGCCAACGGCAAACGCACCGACTCCGAGTACGACGCCTTCGGCCGGCTTGCCAAGGTCTGGCAGCCCGGGCGGGACAAGAAGACCTACCCGGACTCGCCGAACATCGCGCACACGTACAAGCTGTCCAAGACGGCGCCGGTCAGCGTGAAGACCACTGCGCTGCACGGCGACGGCACCCTGGCGACGACCTACACCCTCTATGACGGGCTGCTGCGCATGCGGCAGGCCCAGGCGCCCTCGCCGACCGGCAAGGGACGGATGATCAGCGAGTCGTACTACGACACCCGCGGCCTGGTCGTGAAGTCGTACGGTGGCTACTACGCCGACGGTGACCCCTCGGACACCCTGGTCAAGGCCGACGACACCAAGGTCCCGAACATCACCGAGTACGTCCACGACGGCGCCGGCCGGGTCACCGCCTCGATCGGCCGCAAGTACGGCGACGAGACCCTGCGGCACACCACTGTGTACGAGGGCGACCGCACCACCGTCATCCCCCCGAAGGGCGGCACGGCCACCACGACCGTGAACGACGCCCTGGGCCGGACCGTCGAACTGATCCAGTACACCAACGCGGACCGGACCGCTTCCCAGTCCACGCGTTACTCCTACGACAAGCGGGGACAGCTCGCCCAGGTCGTCGACCCGACGGGCGCGAAGTGGGCCTACACATACGACGCGCGTGGCCGCAAGGTCGGTGTGGACGACCCCGACAAGGGGGCCTCCACCCTCACCTATGACGACGCCGACCGGCTGGTCTCCCTCACGGACGCCGGCAAGCACACCCTGACGTCCGGCTACGACGCGCTCGGCCGCCGGACCACTCTCAAGCAGGGAAGCACCCTGCTGTCGGAGTGGACGTACGACACCGTCGCGAAGGGACAGCCGGCCGCCGCGAAGCGGTACGTCGACGGCAACGTCTACGTGGCCGAAACCACCGCCTACGACGACTTCTACAACGCGAAGTCCTCGCAGGTGACCATCCCGGCCTCGGAAGGAGCGCTGGCCGGCACCTACAAGTGGTCCTTCCTGCACAACCCGAAGACGGGCCTGCTCGAGTCGACCACGCAGCCCTCCCTCGGCGGCCTCCCGGCCGAGCGGGTCACCACCCGCTACAACGCCGCCGACCTGCCCAAGGAGACCTCGGCCGGTGGCCAGCTCCTGGTCTCGGACACCACCTACGACGCCTTCGGGCGCTCCATCCGCGACCAGTACGGCCCCATGGGCAAGCGCCTGTACACCACGTCCGAGTACGAGGAGCAGACCGGGCGGCTGACCAGGGTCGTCAACGACCGCGAGGCGGCACCGCAGCGCATCGACGACACCCGGTACGACTACGACCCGGCCGGCAACATCACCCGGCTGAGCACTGTCAGCGGTCAGGACGCCGCAGCGGTCACCGACACCCAGTGCTTCAGCACCGACGCACTGCAGCGCATCACCCATGCGTGGAGCGCCACCGACGGCTGCACCGCAAGGCCGGAAGCCGGAGCCACTCCCCGGGTCGGCGGTCCGGACGCCTACTGGAACTCGTACACCTACGACGCCGTCGGCAGCAGGACCACCGAGACCCGGCACGACGTGACGGGCAACACCGGAAAGGACATCAAGCGCACCTACTCCTACCCCGGCGACGGCAAGCCGCAGCCGCGCGCCCTGGCTTCCGTCACCACGCGTGTCGGTGACCGGGACGCGGGAGAGCCCGACGCCTTCGCCTACGACGAGCTCGGCAACACCACGCGGCGCAAGGTCGCCGGCAAGGACCAGCAACTGTCCTGGGACGCCGAGGGTCATCTGGCCAAGGTCGTCGAGAACGGGAAGACCAGCAGTTTCGTCTACGACACCGAAGGCAACCGGCTCCTGCGCCGCGACGCCGACGGCACCACCCTCTACCTCCCCGGAGGCAACGAGGTCCTGCTCAAGGCGGACGGCAAGACGCAGGCGGGCACCCGTTACTACGACCACGGGGGCAAGACCGTCGCGGTGCGTACCGGGGGCAAGCTCTCCTATCTGCTCTCGGACCACCACGGGACGGCCACCACGACCGTGGACGCGGCCGGCCTGGCCGTGACGGCGCGCAGGACCGACATCTTCGGTGCCCCCCGCGGCGACCAGCCGGCCACCTGGCCCGGTGAGCGCGGCTTCGTGGGCGGCGTCGACGACAAGGCCACGGGCCTCGTCCACCTCGGCGCGCGCGAGTACGACCCCGCACTGGCGCGGTTCGTCAGCGTCGACCCCATCGCGGACCTCACTGATCCGCAGCAACTACACGGTTACAGCTACGGCAACAACAACCCGCTCGTCCACAGCGACCCGAGCGGAAAGTTCTTCGGTGGCCTGCTCGACATCGGCAACGCCATCATCGAAATGGCCAGGGACTTCGTCGACTATTTCCAAGAGGTCGTGACCAGACCGAGCAGTTCCTGGAGCCGCAGCTACAAGGCGACCTACAGCAGCGCCTCCTATCGTGGTGGCGGCAGCATGGGCATCAATCGGTGCCAGGACAGGCTGTGCAGTGCACCGAAGCAGAAGCTGAAACCGCTGCCCGACCTCAGCAAGGTGCGCCACAAGCCAACCGTGGCCGACAGGATCGCCATGACGGTATGCAGCTGGATACCCGTCGTGGGTGCCGGCTGCGACGCCGCCGATCTGGCGCAGTCCGCGGAGGAGGGCGACACGACGGGCATCGTGGTCGGGGTGGTCGGGTTCCTCCCGTTCGGCGATTGGCTCAAAAGCCTGAGGCAGGCCAAGCGGCTCGAAAAGGCTGCAGAAGCTGGAGAGGACGCTGCGAAGGGAGCCAAGAACCTCAGCAAGGCAGTCGACACGCCGGAGGAGGCTCAGGAGGCTGTCAAGCGCCTTCCCCGGTACGGCTCGGGGATGAAAAAGGATGCCGAACACCGAGCCCCGGACCAGGTGGTCGACCAGATCGCGGAACGCGGAACCGTTTTCCAGTTCGTGGGCGGCGACAAAAAGCCTCGAACGCTGGTGCAGATGCCGGGCGGCATGAACGGGAAGACCGGCCGTTACGAATGGATCATTGAGGTCGTCGACGGCACACAGGTCGTCTCGCACCAGCGATTCATCAGGGACGGATCCATCAACGGAGTCCCGAACAAGCGGTAACGGAACACCCTTCAGAGGCAAGCCGCACTGTGCAAACGGTGCGGCTTGCACTCGTTTCACGGATATGAGACCTTCTCGCGCATGAGTGAGGACAAGGAACGCATGTGGAAGCGCATTTCCGAATATCTCGCCGAGTACGAAGCAGGCCAGGTCGGCCTGGACATGCTCTCCGAAGCGGTACGCGGAATCCCCGGCGCCATGAGTCCGGTGGACCCCTCGGTGATTGACCAGGCGAATGACTTCGCAGCGGAACTGAGCAGGCACCACGACCTCAGGAACTCTCCCTGGAACACGCCGGACGACGTGGGCCCGGAGGACGAACAAGAGCTGCACTCGCTTCTCGACGCACTGCGAAGCTGGATCGACAGGTCCCTCGCTTTCGAGAGCCGGTCCTCCTGATTCCCCTCGCCGCCTGCGTGAGTGATCCGGCCCGTTCCGTCACGCCCCCCGCCGGGTCGCGGCGTCGCGGACCGCCGTCAGGTGGGCGTAGACCACCACGTTGCCCAGGTACTCGGACGTCTCCTCCGAGAAGCCGCCGCCGCAGGTGATCAGGCGGAGCTCGGCGCGGCCCGTCGGGCCGTAGACCTTGCGGGAGGGGAAGTCGGCTCGGGTGTAGACCTCGATGGCGTCGATGGTGAAGACCGCCGTGCGGCCGTCGACGCGGGCGATCTCCATCGCGTCGCCCTTCTTCAGGATGCCGACGTTGTAGAAGACGGCGGGGCCGGCGGCCGTGTCGACGTGGCCCGCGATGACGGCGGTGCCGGCCGCGCCCGGTGGGGTGCCGGCGGCGTACCAGCCGGCGAGGTTGCGGTCCTCCTCGGGCGGGCTGGTGAGGGTGCCGTCCGGTTGGAGGCCGAGCGGTACGAGGGGCGCGTCGACGTCGATCTCGGGGATGCGCACCCGCGTCGGCGCGGCGGGCGAGAGCGGCGGGACGAGTTCCTGGAAGCGGGCGAAGGCGGGGCCCGTGGTGAACGCCTGGGCGGCGGACGGCTGCGGGGGCGAGCCCTGGACGTGCGCGCCGGAGTCGATCAGCCAGCAGCCGGCGCACACGGCGGTGCCGAGGGCCGTCGCGGCGGCGGCGCGGGAGCGGGTCCAGCGGACGGTGTCACGCAGCCGGCCGTAGTGCCGGCGGGTCTCGTGCAGCCTGTGCAGAGCGTGCAGGCGGGTGTCGCGGCCCCTGGGCATCGGAGTCCTCCGAACCGTTCACCTGGTCCGGCCCGCCCCGGCGGGCGGGGCGGGCCGACCGGCCGGCCGTCAGGCCCGGCTGCCGCCGTTGCCGCGCCGCCGCAGGTACCAGGTGCCGCCGATCGCCGCCACGGCCAGGACCGTCGCTCCGGCCACGATCTCCGCGGTGCCCGAGCCGTCGCTCGTACCGCCGACACCGGTCTTCATGCCGCCCTTGGGCGGCTTCGCGGGAGCCATGCTCATGCCCATGCTCGGGGACATGCTCATGCTCGGGGCCATGCTCGGGCTCATGGACATGGAGGGTGACGGCTTGGACCAGTCACCACCGGCGACGACGAGGTCGCCCGTGGCCTCCTTGCCGTTGTCGCAGCGCATGCCGATGCCGTACGTACCGGGCTTGGCCGAGTCGGGCACCTTGAACTCGCCGGCCACGGCCTCCTGGCCCGTGCCCGCCTTCAGCTCGAACGCCGCGGGGCCGCCGACCGCGCTGGCATCGCCCGTGCCGTGTCCGCCCGGGCCGCAGGCCATGGTGTTCACGGTGACGGTGGCGCCGGGCGAGGAGGTGCCGGGGCTGATCTCCAGCTTGCCGTAGTCCCCCGCGAGCGCCGGGGCACCGGCCAGGCCGAGGGCGGTTATGGTCAGGGCGGCCCCGGCGAGCATTCGTGCAGTACGCATGCGTCTTCCTCCGTGAGCGCGGACGCGGCACACCGATGTGCCGCAGCGGACGTGGGAATTCCGCGCCCCTCCGAGTCGAGCCAAACCGCCTTCGGCGGGGCCCGCACCCCGTATCACCCGAACGCCCTGCCGTCACATGCCGAACGGGTGAGCGGACACAGGATCCGCTCACCCGTTCGGAGGATGGCTAGCGGGCGAGATCGTCCGGGCAGCCCGTGCCGCGCGGCAGCTTGTACGGGGCGGCGATGCGGTACGTCCCGGCGTGCGGGGCGTGCAGCAGCGTCCAGTCGTCCTGGGGCTGGTCGCCCTTCGGCTGCTGGACCTCCTTGGTCAGACAGCCGTCGAGGTTGACCGGCGGCTCGCCGTTCGGTCCGGCCTTCGGCGGCTGGACCGCCTTGCCGTGCTGGTCGAGCAGACCGAGCCAGGGCGAGTACGGGATGCGGATCAGCACCGGGCCGGGCTGCTGGACGGTGATCGTCAGCTCGTCGGCGTCCGCCCGCTCCACGACGGCCGGCGGGGCGGCCAGCGGGGTCGGGTCCTTGACGGCGTACAGCCGCCAGTTCTCGTCGGACCACACCTGGGTCAGATACGGCTGGCCCCGGGAGACCAGCGCGGCCTCGGCCACGGCCGCGTTGTCCGGCTCGCCGGTCGGCAGCACCACGTAGTGCACGGCCCAGCGGTCGAGCCAGGTGCGGTAGCTGTCGGTGGTGAGCTTGCCGTCCTCGTAGAAGAGCGGGTTGCGCTTGAGGTCGGCCTGCCGGTTCCAGCCGCGCGCCAGGTTGACGTACGGGGCGAGCGCCGAGGCCTCGCGGTGGCTGCGGGCGGGCACGACCTCGACGCGGCCGCGCCCGGCGTCCACGCGCTGGAGCTGGTCGACGAGCGGTGCGAGCTCGCGCGCCCAGGAGGCGGCCGGCGTGGTGTGGATGATGTCGCTGATGGAGTTCACGGACTGCCAGACCGTGCAGGTCGCGATCCCGAGAACGGTCGCGGTCCAGACCCGGGCGCCGCGCAGCCACTGGGCGCGCGGCGGCACGCCCTTGCCGTTCGTCAGCACGGCGACCAGCACCACCCCGCCGAAGACCATGCCCAGCCGGGAGATGTTGGTGCCGATCTGGGAGGGGATCAGCCAGACCAGGGTCACGCCCAGCAGATACAGGGCGGACGCCATGCGGACCGTGCGCCACGTCTTCGGCGTCAGGAACAGGCCGAAGGCGCCCGCGCACAGCGGCAGGATCGCCGACGGAAAGGCCATCGGCTGCCGCCCGGAGAACGGGAACAGCCACGCCGACACCGCCACCACCAGCACCGGCGTCACGCCCAGCGCGTACGCCGCCGGGCGGCGCCTGCCCAGCCAGAGCGCGGCCGCCACGATGCCGACGAACAGGCCGGCCACCGGGCTGGAGGCCGTCGACAGCCCCGCCAGCAGCGCGGCCAGCGCGGCCCGGCCCCAGCGGTAGCGGCCCTCGGAGCGCCACCGCATCGGCCACGCGAAGATCGTCGCCACGGCGGCGAGACCGAACATCATGCCGAGGCCGAAGGTCACCCGGCCCGAGATCGCGTTGCAGGTGAGCGCGAACGTTCCGTACAGGGCCGGCCACAGCGGCCGTTTGACGACCCTGCTGCGCTCCAGCAGCAGGGCGATCAGCCCGGCCGAGAGCGTGCCCGCGATCATCATCGTGGTGCGCACGCCGACCAGCGCCATCAGGTACGGCGAGATCACGCTGTACGAGACGGGGTGCATGCCGCCGTACCAGGCGAGGTTGTACGCCGACGCCGGGTGCTGGAGGGCGAACTCGGCCCAGGCGTCCTGCGCGGCGAGGTCGCCGCCGCTGTTGGCGAAGACCAGCACCCACACCAGGTGCAGCACCGCCGCGACGAGCAGGGTGAAGGGGACCGGCCGGGTCAGGGCCGCCCAGCGGCCGTCCGCGCGCCGGTCCGCGACGGCGGCCCAGCTCGGCAGGCGCCGCAGCGCGGAACCGTCGGCTCCGGCGCGGGTCTCCGTTCTGGGTGGGCCGGGCGGGACGTCGGCGCGCTCGTCGCGCTGGTCATTCTCGTCGCCCGGCTGCCCGGCACGCGCCGGCCCCACGGTGGTCACTGCGGTACTCCCCGTCTTCCCCCGAGGTCATCTCCCCCATCTTCACGCATGCTCGCTCCACGCATGCTCGGCCCGCCGAAAGCAAACCCCCGCGACGCTAGCACGCCGCACGAATCCGGCCGGACGGGCCGAAAGGGCTCCCGGTCCGCACGCATGGGTGCGGACCGGGAGCCCGGTGCCGGTCCCGGCTAGCCCAGACGGCCCAGCTTGGCCCCGAAGGAGGGCTCGGCCAGCGCCTTCTGCAGCGCCACCGGCACCTTCACCGCGCTCGGGCCGCTGCCCACGGTCAGCTGCCCGACCTCGGTGCCGGCCTTCGCCGTGTGCGGGAGCTTCTTGCCGGTCGTCTCCAGCGCGAACTTCGTCGAGAAGCCGGGCCAGCCGACGGCGACGACGTCCTTCGTCGCGACGACCGGGGTGCGGCCGTCCAGGCCGTCGTCGACGTAGCCGACGACGTCGCCCTTCTTGACGACGGTGGCGGTGCGCAGGGCCTGCTGCACGGCCGTGAGCTGCTCGTAGCTCTTGTTCTTGACCTTGGTGAGGCTGTTCTCGGCGTTCGGGTCCGGACCGCCCTTGAAGTGCTGGTCCATCGTCGCGCCGACGATCAGGTACTCCTTGTTGTCGATCGTCTTGCGGGCCGCCCACATCAGCGTGCCGCCGGCCTGGGTGCTGGAGCCGGTCTTGATGCCCAGCACGCCGGTGTGCTTCACGAGCAGCGTGTCGTTGTTGTTGTTGATGCGGCTCGGCGAGAGACCCGGGATGTCGGCGTTGGGCTGCTGGGTGATGTCCCGGATGACCGGGTTCTTGATCGCCTCCTCGGCGAGCTTCACCTGGTCCGCCGCCGTGCTCTTGGTCGTCGCGGTGAGACCGCTCGGGTCGGTGTACGTGGTGTTCGTCATCCCGAGGTCCTTGGCCGTGTCGTTCATCTTCTTGACGAACGCGTCCTCGGACTGCGCGTCCCAGCGGGCCAGCTGGCGGGCGATGTTGTTGCCGGAGGGGATGAGCAGCATGCGGAGCATGTCGTACTCGGAGAACTCCTGGCCCGTGCGGACCGGGACCCGCGACTCGTCCTGGGCGCCGGCCTCCTTCTCCGACTGCTCGTCGATGGTGACCTTGTTGCTGGTCCGGTCCCCGTCCTTGAGGGGGTGGTTCTTCAGGATCACGTACGCCGTCATCACCTTGGCGACGCTCGCCGTCGGGACGGGCTTCTGCTCGCCGGAGGTACCGACGTCACCGGCGCCGACGACCTTCACGGCGGACTGGCCCTCTTCGGGCCAGACGAAGGCGGCCTTGCCGCCCTCGAACGTGTAGGCCTTCTTCGGGCCCAGGCCGAGCTTCGGGTCCGGCAGCGGGCGGAACGCCTGCACGACGACGAAGATGATCCCGAGCAGCACGACCAGCGGCGCGTAGATCTTCACCCGGCGCACGGCGGTGCGCACCGGGGTCTCCGGCGGGGGCGGCGTGTTCGTCAGCTGGGCGAGCAGATCGAGCGGGGCGGGGGCCTGGCCGGGCGCGGGGGCCTGGCCGGCGGGCGGGACGGGCGGGACGCGCGTGCCGGTCGGGGGGGTGACCGAGACCGGGATGGCGGGCTTGGCAGCAGCGGCCGGCTGCGCCGCGCTCGGCTTGGCCGCGGCAGGCTTGGCCGCCTTGGGCTCGGGCTTGGACGCCGGCTTCGCGGCGTCCTCGTCCTTCTTCAGCGGCACGAACTGGCTCGGCGCGCTCTTGGGGGCCTCGGGGGCCTTCATGAGCTCGGTGGGCTGGTCGGCGGAGTCCGTGCCCTTGCCCTTGCCGGGCGCAGAACCGTCACTCTTGGGCCGTACGGCGCCGAAGACGGCGGTCGACCGGTCGACGGGCTTGTCACCGTTCGCCGGCTTGGCCGGCGCGGGGGCGGCGTCCTTGCCGGCGTTCGGACGCACGGCGCCGAACACGGCGGTCGGCTGATCGCCGGAAGCGGAGTCCGGCTTCTCCGCCGGGTCGGCGGGCTTCTCGGCGCCGGCCGCTCCCTTGCCAGGAGCAGCACCGTCGCCGCCCGGACGCACCGCACGGAACACAGCAGTCGCACGATCGGCGGGCTTGCCGGCGTCGTCGCCGGAAGCGGCCGGCTTCTCGTCGTCGGCGGCAGCCTTGCCAGCGGCAGCACCGTCACCGTTCGGACGGACCGCGCCGAACACAGCAGTCGCACGATCGACAGGCTTAGCGGCCCCTTCGCCGGAGCCGGCGTCATCGCCGGAAGCGGCCGGCTTCCCGGCGTCGGCGGCAGCCTTGCCAGCGGCAGCACTGCCGCCGCCCGGGCGCACAGCGCCGAACACGGCAGTCGCACGGTCGCCGGACCCACCGGCGTCCGCATCCCCGCTGCCGGCGGCACCCGCAGCGGCACCCTTGCCGGCCTCACCGCCGGAGGCAGCCGCAGTCGCGTCGCCGTCCGTGTCGTCCTCGCCGCCCTCGGAGGCCTCCGTGCCGGACACCCACGACGCGACCGCCGCCTTCAGACGGTCGTCGCGCTCGTCACCGTCCGTCGTCGGAGATTTCACGGGCGCCTCCGCGCCCTCCTGCTCGGGATCGGAATTGCGCGCGGCAGGGCGCGCCGTCGGGCCCGAATCACGAATGATCCCGAGCCTGGGGTCGCGTTCGCCGACAGTCGTCTCCCCCGACGACTTCCGCTGCTCCGACTTGCCGGGGGACTCGCCCGCCACCGATGCCTCCTCGAATTCCCGCGCCATATGCCGAGGCGGGGCGCGCACGCCCCGCTGAACGAACCCAATGTCCAACAGTGTCCACTGTCCATGCCCTGTCGGCGCGCGACCGTACCTCAGAGGACTTCTGCCGGCTTCACCCACGTGCTAGACGAGACGACATACCTACCGGTTCCCGCACGAAGCCACCACGCACTCTCGACAGACCAATGTGAGAGGGGTCACCCTGTCAGACATCCACGCGGGGAGGCATGGATGGGCAGGAGCCGCAGAACAATTCCGGAGGAGCTTCTGCTGCTCGCCCTGGACCCGGCGACGGGGACCACGGCGCAGCCGCAGTCGCTCGACCTCGGTCTCGCCGGAGCGCAGCTAGTGGAGCTGGCTCTGGCCGGACGGATAGCCCCTGACGGGGATCGTATCGCCGTGGTGCATCCACGGCCGACCGGTGATCCGACCCTGGACACCGCGCTCGAACTGCTGCGGCGCCGCGGCAGCCCGGTGCGGGCCGTCCACTGGATCGGCGGGCCCCGGCTGGGGTTGCGCCAGACGTATCTCACGCACCTGGAGCGGTGCGGCATGGTGCATGCCGTGGCCGGCCAGATGTGCGGAGTGCTGCCGACCACGCGCTACCAGGCCACGGACACGGCCATCAGCCGGGAGATCAGGACCCGGCTGGACAGCGCGATCCGCACCGGCGTCCCGCCGGACCCCCGGACGGCGGCGCTCGCCGCGCTGGCCCACGCGGTCGGCCTCGGCAAGCATCTCTACCCCGGCAACGAGGGCCGGTCCTCGCGGTCCCGGCTGCGGGACCTCATCCGGCACGACCCGATGGGCGGGCTCGTGGCGCACGCGGTGATGGACGTGCAGAACGGCGTCGCCGCGCAGCCCCGGCGCGCCGCGGCCGCGGCCGGCGGCGGCGCCTCGCGCCGCACGACCGTACGGACCGGTGTCGAGTCCGGCGGCGTCCCGGCGCAGTCGTCGACACGTCGCGCAGGCGTCATGGCCCGCGCGGGCGCCACGTGAAACGGTTCATCAACCATCCGTGAGCGCGGGCGCCGCCCGTGCCCACCCAGCACACCGCAGTACACCTCCGCACCCTTCGACCCCGACCCACACGCACCCCTCCGGTTCCCGACGCGGGGTGGCGGGCCCGGCAGTCCCTTGGACTGCCGGGCCCGCCGCTCCTCGCGCGTGCTCCCGGAACGGCGGCGCCGTCATGGTCATCACAAGCGGATTATGTGTCGGCATTTCCCAGCGCCGCCCCGGCGAGTGGTGGCAGGCTGCGAGCAGGAGACAGCAGCATGACGGAGCCGGAGGTGCGTCCCGTGGCGTCCAGTGTCAACCCCACCGTAAGGCGGCGCCGATTGGGGCAGGAGCTGCGCAAGCTCCGTGAGCTCAAGGGCATGACGGCCGAAGAGGTCGCCGAGCGGCTACTGGTCTCGCAGTCGAAGATCAGCCGCCTGGAGAACGGCCGTCGCAGCATCAGCCAGCGCGACGTCCGCGATCTGTGCGGGGTGTACGGCGTCGAGGACCACCGGATCGTCGACTCACTGATGCAGATGGCCAAGGAGTCGCGCCAGCAGGGCTGGTGGCACGCCTTCGGCGACATTCCCTACAGCGTCTACATCGGTCTGGAGACCGACGCCGCCTCGCTGCGGGTGTACGAAGGCTCCCTGGTGCCCGGCCTGTTGCAGACGCCGAACTACGCCAGCGCCGTGACCGAGGGCTCCTGGCCGGAGGCCACGTCGGCCGACGTCGAGCGGCGGGTACAGGTCCGCATGCGCCGGCAGGAACGGATCACCGACCCGGAGAACCCGCTGCGGCTGTGGGCCGTGATCGACGAGTCGGCGCTGCGCCGCATCGTCGGCAGCCGCGCCATCATGCGCGAACAGATGGAACACCTCGTGGAGTTCAGCATGCGGCCGCACATCACGGTGCAGGTGCTGCCCTATGACGTCGGTGCGCATCCGGGCATGTACGGCAAGTTCTCCATTCTGGAATTCCACGACCCGCAGGACGCGAGCACGGTCTATCTGGAGGGCATCACCAGCGATCTCTATCTGGAGAAGCCGAATGACGTGCAGGCGTACAGCGTGATGTACGAGCATTTGCGCATGCAGGCCCTCAACGCGGAGGACACCCGGCGGTTCATCAAGCGGGTCGCGGAGGACTGGGCCGACTGAGGAGGCGGAACGGTACACCTCTTCCCACCGCACGGGGAAGGGCCGCCTGGAATATGCCATCCGGTCGAGTGAACGACCCATTCACCGAGTGATGTTGGCGCGTAACGTCGACCGCACCTCGGGAAACCGGCGTTCTGATCTGACAGGCATACTCACAGGCATCGGAGTAATCATGGCGATTCAGCAGGGAATGACCACGTGGCGGAAGTCCTCCTACTCGCTCGCGCACGGCGATTGTGTGGAGGTCGCCTCCTTCCGGCCCCGGTCCATCGCGGTCCGTGACTCCAAGGAGCCGCAGCGCCCCGCCCTCGGCTTCTCCCCGGAGGCCTGGACCGCCTTCGTCTCGACCGTCACCGACGGCACCCACGGCAGCTGATACGGAGACCGAGCTCCCGGCATAGCGATACAACGCCGTATCGGACCGCCGGTACCGACGTACCCCCCACAGAGCCCTCCCGGCCGGCCCGTCGCCCCGGCCGGGAGGGCCCTTTCGCATGCGGTGGGCCGTCAGCCGTCGCCCTTGGCCACGCGAACCGTGCCCATGATTTTGTCGATCTGCGCCTCGCTCAGCGCGTCGGGCACGCCCTGGTCGGCGTAGATGACCCAGCCGTGGAAGGTGCCGTCGGGCATCTTCTGGGCGATGCTCTTCACGATCGCGGTGGGCGGCACACAGGGGCTGGGCCGGTTGGTGACGGTGACCTTGGCGGTGGCCGTCCAGCCGTCGATGCCGTTGTGCTTCCAGGGCTTCTCGTCGGTGATCTGGATCTGCGGCTTGTGCCCCAGGCCGCCGTACGCCATGACGCCCCAGTTGCCCGCCCAGTTACGGGCGTTCGTTTTGAGGTCGCCGTCCGTGCCGCCGCCCGTGGTGCCGGTGGTGGCGAGCTGGCCCTTGCCCGCCTCGCCGATCGAGTCGGGGTTGGCGCTGGAGGCGCAGCCGCCCTCCTTGTAGTTGGCGGTGCCGGTCATCACCACGATGGGCTTGCCGTTGTCGGTGTAGGAGATGGCCGTGTCCGGGTCGAAGACCTTCCAGTTGTCGGCCTTGCCCGGCACGTCGAAGCGGAAGGAGTGCTCCTGACGGGTCTGCGTCTGCCAGCCGGCGACCATCGGCCGGTCGCCCGGCGCCTTCGCGTCGTCGCCACCCGCACCGTCGCCGCCCGCACCGCCGCCGGGCTGTGCGGGGGCGCCGGCCGAGCCGTTCTTGGCCTTGCCGGCCTGGTCGTCCTTCTTGTCCTTGCCGCCGCCGCTGGTGAACGCGTAGGCGAGCCCGCCGCCGACGAGGGCCAGGGCGACGACACCACCCACGATCGCCAGGGTCTTCTTGTTCCCGCCGCCGCTGCCGCCCTGCGGCGGCTGGGGCGGCAGCGGCGGCTGCGGCACGTAGGCCGGTGCGGCCCCGTACGGGTGGGGCGGCGGGGGCGGAACAGGCGCACCCGGACCGCCGGGCCCTGCCGGGCCACCCGGACCGCCCGGCGGCGGGGCGACGGCCGGCTGGGCGAAGACGGTCGGCTGGGCGTGGCCCGTGCCCTCCGGGCCCCAGGTCGGAGCGGGTCCGAAGCCTCCGCCGGGCGGCGGTGGCGGCGGCGGGCTCTGCGGCTGCTGCGGGGACTGCTGCGGCTGCTGGGGCTCTTGAGGGTGCTGGGGCCAAGACATGCCGGACACCTTATGCGGTCATCGTCGCCGGGCCGTCGGGGTCCGGCGACAGATCCGCAACACTCTCCCCTCAGCCGTTGCCCAGCACCGGCAGCAGGTCCGGCAGATGGCCGTCCGAGGCGAGCGCCGCCCGCTGCCGCTCCTCGGGCACCGGCCCGTACAGCGTGGTACGCGGCCGGGACGGCCGGCCCGCCGCCTCCGCTATGGCGACGAGGTCGCGGATGGAGCGGTAGGAGCCGTAGGAGGAGCCCGCCATGCGGGAGATGGTCTCCTCCATGAGCGTGCCGCCCAGGTCGTTGGCGCCGGAGCGCAGCATCTCGGCCGCGCCCTCCGCACCCAGCTTGACCCAGCTCGTCTGGATGTTGGTGATGTGCGGGTGCAGCAGCAGCCGTGCCATCGCCGTGACCGCGCGGTTGTCGCGGGTGGTCGGGCCGGGGCGGGCGATGCCGGCCAGGTAGACGGGGGCGTTGGTGTGCACGAAGGGCAGGGTCACGAACTCGGTGAAGCCCCCGACGCCCTTGGACAGCGCGGCCTGCTGGATCTCGGCCAGCAGCCGCAGATGGCCCAGCCAGTGCCGCGGCTGGTCGACGTGTCCGTACATCATCGTCGAGGAGCTGCGGATGCCGAGCTCGTGCGCGGTCTTCACGACCTCGACCCAGGTGGACGTCGGCAGCTTGCCCTTGGTGAGGACCCAGCGGACCTCGTCGTCGAGGATCTCGGCCGCCGTGCCGGGGATGGTGTCGAGCCCGGCCTCCTTGGCGGCGGTCAGCCACTCACGGATCGACAGGCCGGTGCGGGTGGCGCCGTTGACGACCTCCATCGGGGAGAAGGCGTGCACGTGCATGCCCGGCACGCGCTTCTTCACCGCGCGGGCGATGTCGAAGTAGGCGGTGCCCGGCAGGTCGGGATGGATGCCGCCCTGCATGCACACCTCGACGGCGCCCACGTCCCACGCCTGCTGGGCGCGGTCGGCGACCTGCTCCAGCGAGAGCGTGAACGCGTCGGCGTCGGTGCGCCGCTGGGCGAAGGCGCAGAAGCGGCAGCCGGTGTAGCAGACGTTGGTGAAGTTGATGTTGCGGGTGACGATGTAGGTGACGTCGTCGCCGACGGTCGCGCGGCGCAGGTCGTCGGCGATCCGGCACAGGGCGTCCAGCGCGGGGCCGTCGGCGTGCAGCAGGGCGAGCGCCTGGTCGTCCGTCAACCGGGTGGGGTCGGCGGCGGCCGTGCGCAGTGCCTCGCGGACGTCGCCGTCGATGCGTTCGGGGGCCATGCCGGGCGCCGCCGCCTCGCGCAGGGCGTCCCAGTCGCCGTACACGTCGTCGAAGTCGTCGCGCCGGTCGGCGGTGCGGCCCTCGGTGTCGATGGTGCGGTGCAGCTCGGTGCGGCCGGTGGGGACGAAGACGTCCTCGGGCTCCTGCCAGGGCAGGCCGCGCACCTCCGCCCGCTCGTTCGCCAGGCCCGTCTCGGGATCGGCGAGGGCGCGGACGTGCGGCAGCAGCCGGGGGTCCAGCCAGGGCTCGCCGCGCTGGACGAACTCCGGGTAGACGGCGAGACGTTCCTTCAGGGTGAAGCCGGCGGCGGCCGAGTGCTCGGCGAGCGCCTCGATCCGGGGCCAGGGCCGCTCGGGGTTGACATGGTCGGGGGTGACCGGGGAGACGCCGCCCCAGTCGTCGATGCCGGCCCCGATGAGCCGCGCGAACTCTCCCTCGACCAGGTTGGGCGGGGCCTGGAGGCAGGCACCGGGCCCCATGATCAGGCGGGCCACGGCGACGGTGGCGACCAGGTCGTCGAGGGTCGCGTCCGGCATGCGGCGCATCGCCGTGTCCGACTTGGCGCGGAAGTTCTGGATGATCAGTTCCTGGATGCCGTGGTAGGCGCGGGCGACACGGCGCAGCGCGAACAGCGACTCGGCCCTCTCCTCGGGCGTCTCCCCGATGCCGATGAGGAGTCCGCTGGTGAGCGGGACGGAGCTGCGGCCGGCGTCCTCCAGGTGCCGCAGGCGGACCGCGGGCTCCTTGTCGGGGGAGCCGTGGTGCGGCATGCCGGGTTCGCTCCACAGCCGCTCGGCGGTGGTCTCCAGCATCAGGCCCATGGACGGGGAGACCGGCTTGAGGCGCTGGAAGTCCGTCCACGACATCACGCCCGGGTTGAGGTGCGGCAGCAGCCCCGTCTCCTCCAGGATGCGGATGGAGACGGCGCGGACGTAGGCGATGGTGTCGTCGTACCCGTGCGCGTCCAGCCACTCGCGGGCCTCGGGCCAGCGGTCCTCCGGCTTGTCGCCGAGCGTGATCAGTGCTTCCTTGCAGCCCAGTTCCGCGCCGCGCCGGGCGACGGCGAGGACCTCGTCCGGGGACATGAACATCCCCTCGCCCGCGCGGCGCAGCTTGCCGGGGACGGTGGCGAAGGTGCAGTAGTGGCACTTGTCGCGGCAGAGGCGGGTGAGGGGGATGAAGACGCTCTTCGAATAGGTGATGACGCCGGGGCGGCCTGCGGCCCGAAGGCCGGCGTCGCGCACGCGGGCGGCGGAGGCGCAGAGGTCCTCCAGGTCCGCGCCGCGCGCCCGCAGCAGCACGGCGGCCTCCGCGACGTCCAGCGCGACGCCGTCGCGGGCACGGCGGAGCGCGCGCCGCATGGCGCTGGCGGTCGGGGCTGCCGGCTGCTCGGGTCGTGGTGCGCTCGAAGTCATTGTCCGAGCATACGAGCGGACGCCGACGGCGCCAGTTACCGGAAGCTCCAGGTCCGTGTGCCTCTCGTCACGTCAGACGGAGGCAGCCTCCGGACGATTCGGGGGCAGGCTCTACAGAAACTCCGCGTGGGCGTCCAGCGCCCGCAGGACCTCGGCCTCGCCGGCCGACGGCAGCCCCACCACGACCTCCTCGATGCCCTGGTCCGCGAGGTGGGCGAGCTTTTCCGCCGAGGGGTGCACGGCGTAGGGCACGACGACCGGCTCGCCCGGCCGGCCCGCCTCCTCCCAGGCCCGCCGCAGGGCGGGCACCGACTCCCGCAGTCCCCCGCCGCCGATCGGCAGCCAGCCGTCCCCGAACTCCGCGATCTCGGCGAACAGCCGCGGCCCGGGCGATCCGCCCAGCAGCGTGCGCGGGCCCAGCAGCGGCTCGGCGTCCTTGCGCTCCCGCGGCGGGTGCACCGGCTTGGGGAACGCCCAGCTCTCCTGGACGGAACCGAACTCACCCTCGTAGGCCGTCGGTTCCTTCGCCCACAGGGCGCGCATCAGCGCCATCCGGTCCCGGACGAGCCGGCGCCGGGTGCGCCATTCGACGCCGTGGTCGGCCGCCTCCTCGACGTTCCAGCCGTGGCCGATGCCGAAGGTGAAGCGGCCGCCGCTGAGGAAGTCGAGCGTCGCCACCTGCTTGGCCAGCACGATCGGGTCCTGCTGCGCGACGAGCGTGACGCCCGTCCCGATCCCGATCCGGTGCGTGACGGCCGCGGCCTGCGCCAGCGCGAGGAACGGGTCGAGGCAGCGCCCGTACTCGCGCGGCAGCGGCTCGCCCATCGGTGCCGGGGTCGCACGGCTGACCGGGATATGGGTGTGCTGCGGCAGGAAGAGCCCGGCGAACCCCCGCTGTTCCAGCTCCCGGGCGAGCCGGACCGGACTGATCGTCTCGTCGGTCAGGAAGATCGTGGTGGCGATGCGCATGCGGGGGCTCCTCGTCGTCGCATGTGACCCTGGTCCACGGTAGGCCCTGACGCGCCGTAATGCGCCACTCGACAACCGGCCGACACACAACAGACGAACGAAAGACGGCGTTCCCCTCGCCGCCACCCGGGGGTACAACACTGCCATCGCGACACTTCCGACCCGTGATTCCGACCCGTTGGGGGGCGTGGATGCACCGGCGCGACATGCTCAGGCTGACCGCCGTCGCGGGGGCGGCGGGGGTGCTTACCCTCGAACCCGTGACGTTCGCACACGCCGGCGCGGCCGGCGGCCCGGGCCATGAGGAGACCCGCAAGGTCACCGGACGGCTGCCGACCGGCGCACCGGACTTCGTCCACCTGCCGGTGGAAGTGCCGCCGGGGGTCCGCGAGATCGCCGTCTCCTACACCTACGACCGGCCCGACGTGCCGCCCGGCACCCAGGGCAACGCCTGTGACATCGGCATCTTCGACGAGCGCGGCACGCAGCTGGGCGGCGAGGGCTTCCGCGGCTGGTCCGGCGGGGCGCGCACGGAGTTCGCCCTGAGCGCCGAGCGGGCGACGCCCGGCTATCTCGCGGGCCCGATCGGACCCGGCACCTGGCACGTCGTCCTCGGCCCGTACACGGTGGCGCCGCAGGGCATGGCCTACGAGGTCACCGTCACCCTGCGGTACGGGCCCCGGGGCACCACCCCGAGGCCCGTCTACCCGCCCCAGCGCGCCAAGGGCCGGGGCCGCGCCTGGTACCGCGGCGACAATCACCTCCACAGCGTCCACTCGGACGGCAGACGCACCCCCGCCGAGATCGCGGCCGCCGCCCGCGCCGCCGGGCTCGACTGGATCACCACCACCGAGCACAACACCACCTCGGCGCACGGCGCCTGGCAGGGGCTCTGGGGCCCCCACCCCGACGGCGAACTGCTGATCCTCACCGGTGAGGAGATCACCACCCGCAACGGCCACGTCCTCGCCCTCGGCACCGACCCCGGCGTCCTCGTCGACTGGCGCTACCGCGCCCGCGACGGTGTCTTCCCCCGCTTCGCGCGCCGCGTCCGCGCCGCGGGCGGCCTGGTCGTCCCGGCCCACCCCTTCGCCACCTGTGTCGGCTGCAACTGGAAGTTCGGCTTCGACGACGCGGACCTGGTCGAGGTCTGGAACGGCCCCTACACTCCCGACGACGAGATGGCCGTCGCCGCCTGGGACGCGCTGCTCGTCGCCGCCGTGCGGGGCGGGAACGGGCGCTGGCTGCCGGCCATGGGCAACAGCGACGCCCACCGCGAGCCGCAGGTCGTGGGCCTCCCCCAGACGGTCGTCCTCGCCGACGACCTCTCCCGCCCGGCCCTCCTCGCCGCCCTGCGGGCGGGCCGCAGCTGGATCGCGGAGTCCTCGGCGGTGTCCCTGTCCTTCACGACGGTGGACGGCCGGGGCGGCCACGCGGGCATCGGCGACCGGCTGCGCGCCGCGCCCGACGCGGCGGTCACCGCGCGCCTGGAGGTCTCGGGTGTACCGAAGGACTGCACGGCCTCCTTCATCACCGACCAGGGCCGCCTCTTCACCGCACCCCTCCCCGCCGGCGGACGGCTGGAGTGGCGCACGACGCCGTCGTACGCGGCGTACGTACGGGCGGAGGTGCGGAAGCCGGACGGCGCCATGGTCGCGCTGACGAACCCGGTGTTCCTGGGGAAGGGGTAGGGGCTCTCAGCGCGACCGGGGCAGCACCTCGCCCCGGAAGAACGCCGGGCTGCGCCGCCGCATCGCCAGCATGAGCGCGCCGCCGAGCACCAGCAGCCCCACCCCGATCACGAACACCGACCCGACCCCCAGCACGGAGCTTCCGCTCCCGTAGGACGGGTCCCACATGTCGACGAGCGTCTTGGCGAAGACCGCCGCCAGCAGCAGGCCGCCCAGGACCGGGAAGACGCCCTTGAAGAGCGCGTCCCGTGCCGACCTCCGCAGGTCAGCGCGGAAGAACCACGCGCACGCGAACGCCGTGATCGAGTAGTAGAAGCAGATCATCAGACCGAGGGCGTAGACCGTGTCGATGAGGACGTTCTCGCTCAGGAAGCTCATCGCCGCGTAGAAGACGCCGGTGGCCGCGCCAGCCCAGACGGTGGCCCGGGCGGGGGACTTGAAGCGCGGGTGGACGCGGGCGAAGGACGGCGGCAGGGCCTCGTAGGTGCTCATGGCGAGGACCGTGCGGGCCACCGGCAGGAACGTGGTCTGGAGGCTGGCGGCGGCCGAGGCCAGCACGGCGACGAAGAGCAGGATGCCCAGGGCGCGGCCCATGACCGGGCCGGCCAGGGCGGCGAAGACGTTGCCGGCGGTGCCGGGGTTGCCGAGGCCGAGGCCCTCCTCGCCGGTGCCGGAGTACATCTGGGCGGCGATCGCGGTCAGCAGGTAGGAGCCGATGAGGACGGCCATGGCGAGGAGCGCCGCACGGCCGGGCGTGCGCTCGCTGCCGGCCGTCTCCTCGTTGACCGTCAGGCAGGCGTCCCAGCCCCAGAAGATGAAGATCGACAGGGACAGTCCGGCGGTGAAGGCGCTGAGGGATCCGACCCCGAGGGGGTTGAGCCAGGACCAGGAGAAGCCGATCGCGGTGGGGACGGCGCCCGAGCGCGCCTTGGCGATCGCCAGGGCGACGAACGCGGCGAGGACGGCGAGCTGGAGCCCGACGAGCGCGTACTGCAGGCCCTTGGTCGCGGTCATGCCCCGGTAGCTGACGGCCGTGGCGACGGCGATGAGGAGCAGGCACGTCGCGACGTGCACGGGCCGGTTCCCGTCGAGGGCGGCGACGGCGTCGCTGCCGGTGAGCCGGGCGAGGAGCAGATAGAGGAAGGAGGTGGCGACGCCCGCGAGGTTCGACAGGACGATGATGGTGGCGATGACGAGTCCCCAGCCGCACATCCAGCCGACGCGGGGCCCGAAGGCCCGTACGGACCAGGTGAAGGACGTGCCGCAGTCGGGCACGGCCCGGTTCAGCTCGCGGTAGGCGAAGGCCACCAGCAGCATCGGCAGGAAGCCGGCCAGGAAGACGGCGGGGGTGCGCACGCCCACCTGGCCGACGGTGGGGCCGAGGGTGGAGGTCAGGCAGTAGACGGGCGCGACGGTGGAGACGCCGATGACGGCACTGCCGAGCAGGCCGACGGAATCGCCGCCGAGCCCCTTCGCGCGCAGGTCGCCGCCGTCGCCCGGCGCGACGCGCCCTGTCGTTCCTCCGGCCCTGGGCCGCGGGTCCGCCTCAACCATGGGCAGGACGTTAGGTTCTGCTGTTTCCGCAGCCGGTGGATCCGGCTCCGCCGCCTCGAATCTTGAATTCCAGCCTGCCCGACGAGTGTTGAACTGTCGATCGAAGGCGTTTCGACGGTTACGCCAGGTAACACCGTGGGTGTACGGGGCGTGGCGGGCGCTGCGAGAACCGTAGCCCCGCCCCTTTTGTCCCGGTTCGAAATTTTCCCGTGGCCTCAGGTCCCCACCGTCTCGGTGTCCCGCCCCGACCGCAGCACGGTGCCCGGGAGGGCTCCCGTCACCACGTCGTGCCGCACGGTCTCCACGCCGTTCACCCGTACGCTCACCACGCCCACCGCCCGCGAGTCCAGGCGGGGGCCCCCGCCCGGCAGGTCATGGACGAGCGTGGCCGGGCCGGCGTCGATCCGTTCGGGGTCGAAGAGGACCAGGTCGGCGTGGTGGCCCTCGGTGACGCGGCCGCGGTCGCGCAGGCCGAACAGCCGGGCCGGGTCGTCGGTCAGCATCCGCACCGCCCGCTCCAGGGTGACCAGCCGGCGGCCGCGCAGGCAGTCGCCCAGGAAGCGCGTGGTGTAGGGCGCGCCGCACATGCGATCGAGGTGGGCGCCCGCGTCCGAGCCGCCGAGCAGCACGTCCTCGTGCTCCCAGGTGCGCCGGCGCAGCTCCCAGCTGGCCGGGTCGTCGTCGGTCGGTGTGGGCCACAGGACGGTCCGCAGTTCGTCGGCCGCGCAGATGTCGACCAGGCACGCGAAGGGGTCCGTGCCGCGCTCGGCGGCGATGTCGGCGACGGTGCGGCCGGTGAGGCCGTCGTTCTCCTTGGCGTAGGTGTCGCCGATGACGTAGTGCGCGAAGTCGGTCAGCCGCCGGAAGGTGCCCGCCTCCTCGCTGTGCGCGCCGCGCAGCAGCCGTTCCCGGACGGCGGGGTCGCGCAGCCGGTCGATGCGCGCGGGGACGGGCAGGGAGAGGATCTCGCCCCAGCCGGGCAGCAGATTGAGCGCGCAGAACGTGCCGAGCGACATGTTCATGGGCGTCAGGATGGGCATCGTGAGCGCGACGACGCGGCCGCCCGCGGCACGGGCGCGCTCGCTGGCGGCGAGCTGGTTCGGCACGCGTTCCGGGACGGCGGAGTCGATGGTGAAGACGTTCCAGTTCAGCGGGCGCCCGGCCGTGACCGAGAGCCGGGCCAGCAGGCCGATCTCCTCCTCGCTGAACCGGTCGAGGCAGCCCGGCACGATCGCCTCCAGCTGGGTGCCCTCGTGCTCGCCGACCGCGCGCGCGAGGGCGAGGAATTCGCCGGGGTGGGCGTGCCGGGAGGCGACGGGGTTGCCGTCGCCGTCGGAGTGGGTGTCCGAGCGGGTCGTGGACAGGCCCCAGGCGCCCGCCTCCATCGCCTCGTGCAGCAGCGCGGTCATGGCGCGCAACTGCTCCTCGTCCGGGGTGCCGCCGATGGCGTCCGGCCCCATGACGTGGCGGCGCAGGGCGCAGTGGCCGGCCATGAAGCCGGCGTTGACGGCGACGCGCCCCTCCAGCGCGTCGAGGTAGTCGCCGAAGGAGCGCCAGTCCCAGGGCGCACGGCCGGCAGCCAGCCGCCCCACGTGCCCAGCGTGGCCGGTCCCACTCCGGCGCACAGCAGCGGCACCCGCAGCGGCAGGCGGCCACCCCGGCG